>JAGVSV010000049.1 GCA_019137115.1 Bacillota bacterium | reverse complement strand
CAGGCGCGCGGGGTACACTCAAGCGGCAGTCCGTGATATACTTCTTGCAGATTCCGGCAAGGAGGGCCTATGCGCATACTGGTGACCGCCTTTGACCCGTTCGGCGGCGAAACCCGCAACCCGGCACAGGAGGTGCTTGCAAAGCTGCCGCGCGTGATCGAAGGCGCGGAGATCATCCCGCTGGTGGTGCCCGCGGTATTTGGTGAGGTTGTAGACCGTGCTGTGGACGCCATCCGCGCGCACCGCCCGGACGCCGTGGTTTGTTTGGGGCAGGCCGGCGGGCGCAGGGGCATCACGGTGGAGCGCGTCGCGATCAACTGGATGGACGCGGGCATCCCGGACAACATCGGCCAGCAGCCGGTGGATGAGCCCATCGCACAGGACGGCCCGGCAGCGTATTTTGCCACGCTGCCGGTGCGCGCCATGGTCAGCACGATGCGCGATGCCGGGCTTTCAGCGGGCATCAGCCTGTCCGCCGGCGCGTTTGTCTGCAACCACCTGATGTATGGCGTGCTGCATTATCTTGAAAGGGAGCAACTGCCGGTACACGCCGGTTTCATCCACCTGCCGTACCTGCCCGAGCAGGCGGGCGACAAGGCAGGCGTGCCCACCATGCCGCTGGACGACATGGTGCGGGGTCTAGTGACCGCGCTGACGGCGCTGGTTGCGGCGCATACGAACACGAACTGACAGGGAGGGAATGACTTTGGCGTTGATGCACGTACACCACTACTCCGACGTGCTGGGCATGAACATGGACATGGATGTGGTGATCCCGGAGATGTCGCGCGGGCAGATCGGGCAGGCCGCTCGCAGCACGCGGGGCAAGTTGCCGGTGCTGTACCTTCTGCACGGCATGAGCGACGATCACACGATCTGGCAGCGCCGCACCTCGATTGAGCGCTACGCCACCGAGGCCGGCTTTGCCGTGGTGATGCCCACCACGCACCTGGGATTCTACACCGACATGCATCGCGGCATGAAGTGGTTCACCTACGTGTCCCAGGAACTGCCGCAGATGGTGCCGCGCATGTTTTCCCAGGTCAGCCCCAAATGGGAGGACACGTATGTGGCCGGCCTGTCGATGGGCGGCTATGGCGCGCTCAAGTGCGCGCTGCGCGCGCCGCAGGTGTTCTGCTGCGGTGCTGCGCTGTCCGCGGCGGTGGACATCGGCGCCCGCTATGAACGCAGGCGGCACAACAATCAGTTCATGCTGGATGTCTTTGGCCCGAAGGAAACTGCGGTGGGGGGCTTTGATGACCTGTTCGCGGCGGCCGAGGATCTCAAAAAGCAGTCCGACGACCTGCCGGGCATCTACATGTGGTGCGGCACCGAGGATTTTCTCTTTGAGGAAAACCTGCGCATGCGCGACCATCTGTACAGCCTGGGCTATGAATTGACCTGGGAGCAATCGCCCGGTGATCACCAATGGGCCTACTGGGACCAGAAAATACAAACCGTGCTGCAGTGGCTGCTGGCCGGAAGGGGGCAATGAGCATGGCGTGGATACAGGCAAGTTACTTCTCCGACGCCCTGGGCATGTGCGTCAACTGCAACGTGATTTTGCCGGTCAAGGATGCCAAGGTCGACCGCACCAGGCGCCCGGTGCTGTGGCTGCTGCACGGCGCGCACGGCAATTGCGACGACTGGCTGCGCTCCAGCAATGTGGAACGCTATGCCACCCGCAAGGGGCTGGCGGTGGTGATGCCGTCCGCCCACCTGAGCAGCTACATGAACATGGCGCACGGCGGCAACTACTATGACTACATCACCCAGGAACTGCCCGCCAAAATGCGGCAGATGTTCCCGCTGTCCGACCGCCCGGACAAAAACTTCATCGCCGGACTGTCCATGGGCGGGCGCGGGGCCCTGATGATCGGCCTGGCCAACCCGGAGCAATATTCAGTTATCGGCTGCTTTTCCGCAGGGCTGGACATCCCCGCCAAGGCACCCTACCGCGACGAGGTGCTGGGCGGCAAGCGCCCCAGCGGCTATGGCGACATCCGTCAAAACGTCAAAACCGCCGCCAAAAGCGCGCACCCGCCAAAGATCTATCATTCCTGCGGCACCGAGGACCCGTTCCTGTCCGCCGCGCGCAAGGCGCGCGATGTGATCCAGGCCGTGCCCGGCGATCCGTTCCGCTACACTTATGAGGAGGGCCCCGGCGCACACGAGTGGGATTTCTGGGACAATGCGGTGCGCACGTTCATCGAGCGCCTGCCACTCAAGGCCGCGCCGCAGGTGTGGCGCTAATCAAAGACACCGGAAATAAGCGCGCCCGCCCTCATTTGCAGGGCGGGCGCGT
>JAGVSV010000304.1 GCA_019137115.1 Bacillota bacterium | reverse complement strand
GACGCCAGTGTTCGTGACGTTTGACAGGCAGGGAGGTTGAGCCGGGCAATCTGGAAACCATACTCATAACAATGCGTGGCTAGAAGAAGCCACCCGCTGCCGCCGCGTGAAGCGATGGGCTGCGGGTGGCTCCGTATTGATGCGCACGATTTGAGCGCGACGTGCTATTTCAACAATTTCCGGAAATCCTTCACCCGGTGCATCACCGAATAGTTGGCATCGTGGAAGTTGCGCGCGCCGTTGAGCGATGTGCGCGACAGGTATAACAAATCGTCCCCATCAAAGATGAAGTAAATATACTGGAATCCCACATCCCTGGGGTTTTCCTCCCGGTAATCCAGCAGCAGGGATGCCACCTTCCACTGATAAAGATCGAGAGAGTATTGCAACGCCAGCACGTTGCGCTGGCCAGGAGTCTCCGGGTTGACGCAGATGTTGCCCACCGCTACGTACAGGTCGCTGACGGCGTCATACACGATGTGGGTCTTGCTGTTGCTGCCGCTGGGCAGAGAAATGAAGCCATGGAAAGCAAGCGCCTTTTCGGGCAAGCTCGCGTTAGCTTCCAGCGCCACGGCGACCCCATGGTCAGGCGTGGCGCCGATCAGCCCAATGCGCATGATGTTGAGCAGTTGCCCCTGCCGGTTGACCACCATGCTGCCCTCCAGCAGGCCCGAGCTTTTGCCCGTGGGCGCGCCCGGCCAAGCCGGGTCATAGGCGATCAGTTCCGTGCAGGTCCAGTTCTCGCTGTCCAAAAGATCGGCGTTCTCGTCAATGGACAGCGCCCCGACCCAGTGGCCGCCCAGCGCCCAGGCACCATAATCTACCGACACCCACAGCCTGCCGTTGTGTTGGAGGATCGGCATCGGCGTGCGCTGCCATCCGGCATCCAGATGGGACGAACTACCCACAAACAGCCGTACCGGCTTGGACCAGGTGGCGCCCTCATCTTTTGATTCGCCGATTAGGATGTCGCCATATTCGGTCGAGCAAGCCTGCAGATACAGCCGCCCCTTGTGCGTAAACAGCGTCGCCCAGTAGCAGGGGAACACATCGGTGATGTACCGCCATGTTTGGCCCCCGTCATCTGATCGGTAGACCAGCACCAAATTCTGCGGCGCTTTGCCTGCAAACACGTCCATCGAGGCCAGAATCGCGCCGCTGTCCAGTTTCACAAACGAAGGGCTGCACAGCGACCGCCCGGAAAAGGCGTACACCTCATCTTCCGGGTGCAGGTAGTTGACGATGCTACCCATCGTGCCGTCCGGCGCCGCGGGTACTGCGCCCGTGCGCGCCAGGCGCAGCGCGCTACGGGCAGACCCATCCGCGCGCTCAACAAAAAACTCATAGTCGGTGTCAGGCGCCAGCCCCGTCAACTCCAGCGTCAAAGGTAACTCTCCCCCCATATCTGCTTTGACCTGGGCATACGGCCGGTCTACCCCCTTCACCCGCCAGTGCAGAATATGCGCTGTGTCCGGCGCCCCGTTGTCCAGCCATTCGATCGCGATGCGATCCTCATATGGCGCAATGCGCACCACAAACGGCGCCAGTGCCTCCTTAAGCCGGTGCGCCGGCCGGTAGGGGCGATAACCCCAGGATGTGATCCCCTTCATGAACAAAACCTCCTTGCCGCTTAGTGCCGGCTTGGCGTCACCCCTTGATCGATCCGATCATGATGCCTTTGACAAAGTATTTCTGAACGAACGGATACAGGCACATAATTGGCAGTGTGGACACAATGATCACTGCGTACTTCATGCTTTCCACCAGCAGCGCCTGCCGCACCGCGTCCTCGCCCATCATGGACCCAGCTTCGGTGTTCTGCGCCAATGATGACTCACTGATGATGATCTCGCGCAGCACAATCTGCAGTGGCATCTGTTTGGGATCACGTAAGTAGATCATGGCATTGAACCAGGAGTTCCACTGACCGACAGCGGCAAACAGCGTCAACACTGCCAGCAGCGCGGGCGAAAGCGGCAGCACAATGTAGAAAAAGAAGCGGAAATGCGTGCATCCATCCATCGATGCCGCCTCAAACAGCTCATCAGGGATCGTCTGGGTCATGAACGTGCGGGCGATGATGATGTTGTATACACTCACGGCTCCCATCAGCACAATGGTGATCGGGTTGCCCACCAGTCCTAGGCTGTTGACGAACAAATAGGTGGGCACCAGGCCGCCGCCAAAGAACATCGTGAACGTCATGAACAGCATAATGCCCCTTCGGCCCGGCAGCTTGCTGCGCGACAGCGCGTAGCCGGATGCCATCGTGATGGACACCGACAGGATGGTATACGCCAGCACA
>JAGVSV010000021.1 GCA_019137115.1 Bacillota bacterium | reverse complement strand
GCGGGCGCTTCGACGGAGCTGCGCGCCCAGCGCAGCCTGCAGCGGCGCGTCACGATGCTCAAGGGCAACCTGGCGGCCAACGCGCGCACCGACACCAAGGGCGTGAGCGCGCGCGTATACCGCAACGGGGTGTACGGCTTCGCCTCGGCGGCGGACATGTCCGATGCCGCGGTCAAGGCGGTGCTGGACAACGCCACCGGCAATGCCGCGTTTTTGGACAAGCACGCCGGGCAGGGCCGCGGCGCGCTGCCCGTGGTGCAGCAGGGCACGCTGCCCACGCAGCCGGACATGGTCGACCTGCCCCAGAAGGCGTACATTGACTATCTCAAGGCGCTGGATGACTACATCGCCAACAAATACCCTGACCTGACCAGCCGCACCGTGGTCAGCAGAAGCGACAGCATGGAAAAGCTGATCTGCACGTCGGACGGCTACACCGCGCACATCATCGCGCCCCGCAGCTACGTCTACGTGTTCCTGAGCGCCCAGACGAAGGACGGCGTCCCGGTGGAGCTGTTCAAGGCCATCGGCGGCCGGGGCACGTTTGACCAGCATTTTTCTGACCCCACGCAGCTGCACGCCATGGTGGACATGCTGTATGAGCGCCTGATGCACAAGCGCGAGGGCGTGTACGCGCGCGCCGGGGTGCAAACCTGCATCCTGGGCGGCGAACTTGCCGGCATGCTGGCGCACGAAGCCGTGGGCCACACGGTGGAGGGCGACCTGGTGCTGGGCGGCTCGGTGGCCGCGCATATGCTCAACAAGCGGGTGGGCAGCGAACTTGTATCCATGACCGACTTTGCCCACACCGCCTTTGGCCAGACCGCGCCCCTGCCCGTGTATGTGGACGACGAGGGCGTCAAGGCCGAGGACGCGGTGCTGATCGAAAACGGCATCCTCAAGGGCTACATGGTCAACCGCGACATTGGCGAGCGCCTGGGCATGAAGCCGCAGGGCAACGCGCGCGCGTGGGCGTTCAACGACGAGCCATTGATCCGCATGCGCAACACCGCCGTGCTGCCGGGCAAGGACAGGATTGAGGACATCATCGCCAACACCGAGGACGGCTACTACCTGCTGGACACCGGCAACGGCCAGGCCGACACGACGGGCGAATTCATGTTCGGCGTCAACATGGGGTATGAAATCAAAAACGGCAAGCTGGGCAAGGCGATCCTGGACACCACGATCTCCGGCGTGGCCTTTGACATGCTCAAGACCGTGGACATGGTCAGCGACACCGTGGCCTGGTCGTCCTCCGGCTTTTGCGGCAAAAAGCAGCCGATGCCGGTGGGCCTGGGCGGCCCGGCGATGCGCTGCAAAGTGACCGTGGGAGGGAAATGACATGAACAATATCCGCCAAATCGCGCAAACCGGCCTTGACAAGCTGCTTTCGCTGGGCGCTGACAGCGCAGTGTGCCGCGCTGAGCGCTCCGAACTTCGTGAATTTACCGTGGACGCGGGCAGGTTCAGCCTGCTGCGCACCACGTTTGACAACGCCCTGAGCATGACGGTGATCAAGGATCACCGCCGCGGCGTGGTCAGCACCAATGACCTGACGGACGCCTCGCTGACCGCCACCGCGCAGGAATGCCTGGCGGCGGCCGAAGCCTCCCAGCCCGACGAGGCCTGGGCGCTGGCGACCGAAAAGCAGGACAAGTCCTTTACCTTAGGCGCGCCGGAGGCTGACCTGGACAAGCTGTTTGACCGCAGCCGGGAGCTGCTGGACAGCATCCACCGCGAGTACCCCAAAGTGATGGTGGAGCAGATGATCGTCAGCCACCGCCGCAACCAGAGCGTGTACCTGAACTCCAACGACATCGCCTATACGACGCTGTCCGGCGAGTATGAGGTGAGCCTGATGTTCTCCGGGCATGACGGCGACAAGTCCGGCAGCTTCAACGGCGCCGGCGTGGGCACCGACAGCCTGGACCTGCCGTTCATCGAGCTGGGCGACATCCGCCAGAGCCTTGCGGATGCCGAAAACCAGATTTACACCACCGCCACCGAGGGCAAGTTTGAGGGCACGGTGATCATCACCCCGCAGTGCATGGTCAGCTTCCTGTTCATGCTGCTGCAGAACTATGTGGCCGACGGGGTGATCCTGGACGGCACCAGCCAGTGGAAGGACAAGCTGGGCGAAAAGGTGGCCGACGAGCGGCTGACCGTGCGCCTGGCGCCGCTGGATGACACGATGGTGTGCGGCGAGCGCTACACCCAGGAAGGGTTCCTCTCCCGGGACTATGACGTGATCAAAAACGGCGTGCTCAAGCAGTTCATGCTCAGCCACTATGTGGCCAACAAGACCGG
>JAGVSV010000103.1 GCA_019137115.1 Bacillota bacterium | reverse complement strand
TGCACAGCACATCCGGGTTGGGCGTCAGCCCCGCTTCATAGGCGCGCAGAAACTCCGCAAAAACGCGCTCCTTGTACTCCTGCGTGAAATCCGCAGCGTAGCTGGGGATTTCCAGCACCTGGCAGACATGCTGCACGTCCTGCCAGTCGTCGTCCGCCATGCAGCGCCCGTTTTCGTCCTTTTCATCCCAGTTGCGCATGAATACGCCCAGCACGTCGTGCCCCTGTTGCTTGAGGAGATATGCCGACACGGCGGAGTCAACCCCGCCGGACATGCCCACCACCACGCGCATCAGGCGATACCGCCCGCCTGCAGGCGCTCCCGCACCACATCGTACACGCGTTCCGCCACCTCGTCGGTCGTGCCCAGCGCGTCAATCGCAACAATCCGTTCCGGCGCCTGCGCCGGCATTGCGTCAAACGCCCGCTCCACCCGCTGGTGAAACGCGTCGTCCATCTGTTCGATCCGGTCGCTGCCGGTGGCCTTGACACGCCTTTGCAGCGCTTCCAGCGGATCCATCGTCAGCAGCACCGTCAGGTCGGGCATGACGCCGTTGATCGCAAAGCGGTTGATGTCCGCCACGCGCTCCTCGCCCAGATTTCTGCCGGCGCCCTGATAGGCAATGCTGGAATCCACATAGCGGTCGCACAGCACAACTTGTCCGGATGAGAGCGCGGGGGTGATCACGTCCTGGACATGCTGCGCCCGCGCGGCCGCATACAGCAGCGCTTCTGTGCGCGCCGACATGTCCGCGTTCTCGGTGCTGAGCAGGATCTCGCGTATTTTCTCGGCAATCTCGCTGCCGCCGGGCTCGCGCGTCAGGCGCACCTGATAGCCGCTGTCCGACAAGCGTTCGTACAGTACGCGGGCTTGGGTCGTTTTGCCCACGCCGTCATTGCCCTCTATGGAGAGGAAAAACGGGCGCGGTGACGCCTCCGCTACACCCAGCGCAGCGTACAAGCCCTCCACACGTTCCACGAGCGCCGTTGGAGCGGCGTGGGTGATCTCTTCCCTTGCCCCGTAGCCGTACAGCACGCCGATGGTGTCAATGCCATAGGCGTCGCCGCCATGCAGGTCGCTGTCCCTGTCGCCGATCATCACGGCATCGGTACGGCCTTTGAGCGCACGGCGGATCAGCTCCTCCTTGGTGATATGGTACTCGTGGGCGCGGGGGCCCTGGACGTCATCAAAGTAGCGCGCCAGATCAAAATAGGTGAGGATGTCCACGCTGGCTTCCATCAGCTTGCCGGTGGCCACCGCCAGGTACGCGCCCTGATTTTTCAGCGCCTGCAGCAGCCGTCGAATGCCCGGATATACCTTGTTTTCCCGCCATCCGATGTTGGCATACCGCTCGCGGTACAGGTGGGTGGCCTGTATGGTTTCCTCCGCCGACATGCCCGCGTGTTCCGCAAACGACTGCGTCAGCGGTGGGCCCAGGAATTTGCGCAGCGCCGCATCCGACAGCGGCGGCTTGCCCATTTTTTCCAGCGCGTACGCAGCCGACCGCATGATGCCCGGCTGCGAATCTGTCAGCGTTCCGTCTAGGTCAAAAACAACCGCTGCATATTTCATTGGGGCGTCTGCTGTGTCAGGAAATCCGGCGGATCGCCCCGCGTGGCTTGGATGAGCGCGTCCAGGAACTTGATGACGTTTTCATCGTTGCCATTGTTGACGGTGACGGACAGGTACAAGTTCCGGTTGTCGATGTTCAGATCGGTCATGAACCCGAACAGCTCCGCCGCCGGGATGCCGTACAGGTGCTTTTCGGATGTCGGGACAGGCTGTAATGTGTCTTCATCCGTTTCCGTGAGCACGACATAGCCAGGCGTCAGATCGATCCCCTCGGCATTGATCTGGCCGGACGTGATGAATTCCTCCAGTTCCAGAAATGCGCCCTGGGACGCAAAACGCTTGAAGTCCGGGCTGCCCAGCATATAGATGTCGCCTTCCTGGGCGGCGATGTAGGTGGTCAGCTGCATGATGCTGTACATGTCATCCTGGGAGCCCATCTGCAACAGCACGGAACTGACCAGCTCCATGTCCGGCACAGCTTCGTACCACAGCTTTTCCATGAAGGGATCAACGATTTCGGAGTTTGTGGTCACGCTTTGGATATACAAGTCCACCCGCTTGTCCTGCGGCGGACGGTAGGCGGTGGAGGTATAGATCAGGTTCCATCCAAAGAAGGACAGCACGATCAGCAGCAGGTATTTCCACGCGTTGTACGCGAAATGGTGCCTGATCATCGCGCCGGTGATCTTCGTGTTCAGCTTCATGCGTCTTGCGGCGCAGCGGCGCCAATAGGCTTCATGGTGGGGAACAGCAGCACATCGCGGAT
>JAGVSV010000140.1 GCA_019137115.1 Bacillota bacterium | reverse complement strand
TGACGTATCTGGAGATTGCCGAGCGCCTGGTGCCGTATCTGGACCTGATGGGCTACACGCATGTGGAGCTGCTGCCCGTGATGGAGCATCCGCTGGACGCCTCCTGGGGGTACCAGGTGACCGGGTATTACGCCGCCACCGCGCGCCACGGCGAGCCCCGGGAATTGATGGCGCTGATCGACAAGCTGCACCAGGCCGGCTTTGGCGTGATCCTCGATTGGGTGCCCGCGCATTTCCCGCGCGACGAGATCGGCCTGCGCGCCTTTGACGGCACCGCGCTGTATGAGCATGTCGACCCCCGCCGCGCCGAGATGCCCCAGTGGGGCACGATGATGTTTGACTATGCGCGCGGCGAGGTGTGCAGTTTCCTTCTGTCCAACGCCTGCTTCTGGCTGGAGTTGTACCACGCCGACGGCCTGCGCTGCGACGCGGTCAGCAGCATGCTGTACCACGACTTTGGCCGCGAGGGCAACTACATCCCCAACAAGGACGGCGGCCGCGAAAACCTCGAGGCCATGGCGTTCCTGCGGCGCTTGAATGAAACGGTCTATCACGATTTCCCCGGCGCGATGACCATCGCCGAGGAATCCACGGCCTTCCCGATGGTCACGAAGCCCGTGTACATGGGCGGGCTGGGCTTTGGCTTCAAGTGGAACATGGGCTGGATGAACGACACGCTCAGCTACGTCAAGTTTGACCACCTGTTCCGCCAGTGGCACCATGACAAACTGACGTTCTCGCTGTTCTACGCGTTTACGGAAAATTATATCCTGCCCTTTTCCCATGACGAGGTGGTGCACGGCAAGCACAGCATGCTGGACAAGCAGCCCGGCGACATCTGGCGCAAGTTTGCCGGCTTGCGCGCGCTGTACGGGTACACGATGGCGCACCCGGGCAAAAAGCTGCTGTTCATGGGGTCGGAGTTTGGCCAGTTCATCGAATGGAAGGACGACGACCAGCTGGACTGGTTCCTGATGATGTACGAAAAGCACCCCGAGCTGCGGCAGATGGTTCGGGATCTTAACTTCTTCTACCGGGACAACCCGCCCCTGTACGAGGTGGACGACAGCTGGGACGGCTTTGAGTGGCTGGCCGCGGACGACAAGGCCAACAGCGTGGTGGCGTTTGTGCGCACCGACAAAAAGGGCAACAGTGTCATCGCCGTGGTCAACTTCACCCCGGCCTTCCACCCGCGCTACCGGCTGGGCCTGCCCGACCCGGGAATCGTCACCGAGGCGCTCAACTCCGACCTGGCCAAGTACGGCGGCTCCAACCAGTTCAACGCCAAGCCCTTAACCAGCGAGGACATCGCCTGGGCAGGGTTTGAGCAATCGGTCGAGATCTGCGTGCCGCCGCTGGCGTTTGTGTATTTCCATTACCAGCGCATGCCCAGGCCCAAGCCCGCCAAAAAGGCGGTGAAGGCCGTGGCAAAAGCCGAAAAGAAGGAAACCGTCACCCCGGCCAGGAAGAAAGCAACCAAGGACAAGGCCAAGCCGGACAAGAAAAAGCGCGCGCCCAAGGCCGCGCCGTAACCGCCGGACATCGGACGCATATGCGGGTTTCATCATAGAAACTATGGGGGAGGGATCGGTATGATCAGGAAAAAAAGCTGCGTGGCGATGCTGCTGGCGGGTGGTCAGGGCAGCCGGCTGGGGATTCTCACCCGCAACGTCGCCAAACCCGCCGTGCCCTTTGGCGGGAAATATCGCATCATCGACTTTCCTTTGTCCAACTGCGTCAACTCCGGCATTGATGTGGTCGGGGTGCTCACGCAGTACCGCCCGCTGGAGCTCAACGCCTATATCGGCTCCGGCGCGCCGTGGGACCTGGATTTGAACTCCGGCGGCGTGTATGTGCTGCCCCCGTACCACACCGGAAAAACCGGCGAATGGTACCGCGGCACGGCCAACGCCATTTACCAGAACCTGGAGTTCGCCAAGCAGTACAACCCGGATTATGTGCTGATCCTGTCAGGCGACCACATCTACAAGATGGACTATTCCGAGATGATCGACCACCACATCCAGCACAAGGCGGCCGCCACCATCGCGGTGCGCCAGGTGCCGTGGGAGGAAGCCAGCCGCTTTGGCATCATGAACACGGACGAGGACTTTAACATCACCGAGTTTGAGGAGAAGCCCGCCAACCCCAAGTCCAACAACGCCAGCATGGGCGTGTACGTGTTCAGCTTTGACAAGCTGTACAAGTATCTGGAGGCGGACGAGCAGGACGAAGCATCCTCCAATGACTTTGGCAATGACGTGATCCCCGCGATGCTTTCTGCCGGCGAGCGCATGACCGCGTTTACCTTCAAGGGCTACTGGAAGGACGTGGGCACCATCGAAAGCCTGTGGGACGCCAACATGGACTTGCTGAAACAGCCGCCGCCCATGGATTTGCATGACCGCAAGTGGCGCATCTACGCGCGCAACATCGGCATGCCGCCGCATTACGCGGCCAAGGGCGCGCAGGTGCTGGACAGCCTGGTCACCGAGGGCTGCCAGATTGAGGGCGCCGTCACCCACAGCGTGTTAAGCGCCAACGTGACGGTGGAAGCGGGCGCGCAGGTGATCGACTCGGTGATCATGCCCTTCGCGCGCATCGGCAAGGGCGCGGTGATCCGGCGGGCCATCATCGCCGAGCATGCCGTGATCGGCGCCAATGCCGTGGTGGGGGAGGAAGAAGGGGACATCGCCGTGGTGGGCAGCAACGCAAGCCTCGAGGCTGGCACGCGGGTGACCGCGGGCCAGCAGGTAGGCGAGTGAGGAGGTGGAGAACATGAAAAGCAACATCGTCGGCCTGATTTTTACCGGCGACCGCATTGAGGATTTGCGCGACCTGATCCGGAACCGCTCCGTAGCGGCGCTGCCCATGCTGGGCCGCTACCGGCTGATCGACTTTCTTTTGTCCAACATGATCCATTCGGGCATGCACAACATCGGCATCATCATGCAAAGCAACTACCACAGCCTGATGGACCATATCGGCTCCGGCCGGGAGTGGGACCTGCACGGCAAGCGCTCCGGCGTGACCATCCTGCCGCCCTATGTGTCCAACACGGGGGGCGGTGTGTATGACGGGATGCTGGACGCCCTGCACTCCAACTTAAGTTTCCTGCGGCGCAGCAGCGAGCGGTACATTTTGGTCACCGACAGCTACATGCTCTACCGCGTGCAGTATGACGAGGTCTGCGCCCGGCACATCGACACCAAGGCCGACATCACCCTTTTGTATACCAAGGACCGCAACGTGCGGCGCAACGGCTGGGGCCGGTACCTGAATATCGACCCGGACGGCATCGTGCAGAGCATGGAGTTTGACCCCACCATCCCGCACTACCCCAACACCTACATGAGCGCGTTCCTGATGCGGCGCGAGCTGCTCATTGATCTGGTCGACCGCGCGGTGGCCGCCGGCATGCACCATTTCGCCCGCGAGCTGCTGGTGCAGCTGCTGCACGAGCGCATGTACAAGATCGCGGGCTACGAATGCCCCGGCGAAATCTGGAGCATTGATTCCGTGCTGGCCTACTACCAGACCAACATGGATTTCCTGAACACCAAGGTGCGCACGCACGTGTTCGCCGCCGACCGTCCGATCTGGACCAAGCTGCGCGACGAAATGCCCGCGCGCTATACCAGCACCGCCAGGGTGGTCAACTCCCTGGTGGCGGACGGGTGCGTCATTGAGGGCACGGTGGAGAACAGCATCCTGTTCCGCTCGGTGGCCGTCAAGCCCGGCGCGGTGGTGCGCAACAGCATCCTGATGCAGGACGCGCTGATCAACCGCAACGCCGAGGTGGACAGCTGCATCCTGGACAAGCAGACCACCGTGCGCGAGGGCACCCGCATAGTCGCGCCCCGCGATTTCCCGATCGTGATCGGTAAAAACTTAACCATATAATACCGGAAACTTGACAATGGAAAGCGCCCCATGGTAGCGTCAACCGAATGCCGCGCGCCCCGTGCGCGGGTCACCGTGAGCGCGGCCACAAGGAGATCAACATGAAAATTCTGTTCGTTGCAAGCGAATGCGTCCCGTTCCTGAAAACCGGGGGCCTGGCCGATGTGGTGGGCTCGCTGGCGCCGGTGCTGGCCGAGAAGGGGCACGATGTGCGCGTGATGATGCCCAAGTACGCCCACATTGCCGAACAGTACGAGCAGCAGATGCGCCATGTGGTGGACTTTGAGGTGCAGCTGGGCTGGCGCCGGCAGTACTGCGGCATTGAAGCGCTGGAGATGGACGGGGTGACCTACTACTTTGTGGACAACCGCTTCTACTTCGGGCGCAACTATGTGTATGGCCTGGGCGGGGACGAGTATGAGCGCTTCGCGTTCTTTAGCCGCGCGGTGCTCAATGCCTTAGGCCTCATCCCCTTCATGCCTGATATTTTGCACGCGCATGACTGGCAGGCCGGCATGGTGCCCGCGCTGCTGCGCATCCAGTACGCCGGCGTGCCCGGCTATGACCGCATCAAGACCGTGATCACCATCCACAACCTGCAGTACCAGGGCATCTTTGGCATCAAGGACGTGCAGGAGGTATTAAGCCTGCCAGACGATGTGTTCACCGAAGACAAGCTGGAGTGCTTTGGCTGCGCCAACTACCTCAAAGCCGGCATCGTGTACAGCGACGAGGTGACCACCGTCAGCCCCAGCTACGCCGAGGAAATCCAGACCGCCTACTACGGCGAGCGGCTGGACGGTCTGCTGCGCGCCAAGAGCAACCATTTAAGCGGCATATTGAACGGCATCGACATTGTGGACTATGACCCCGCGCATGACCCGATGCTGGCCGCGCCCTACACGGCCGAGGACCCCTCCGGCAAGGCTGAGAACAAGCGCGCGCTGCAGGAGCAGCTGGGCCTGCAGGTGCGCCCCGAGGTGCCCATCATCGCCATGGTCTCCCGCCTGACCAGCCAGAAGGGGCTGGATCTGGTGGACTATGTGATCGTGGACATTCTGCGCGAGGACGTGCAGCTGGTGGTGCTGGGCATGGGCGACGCCCGGTATGTCAACCTCTTCAGCTGGGCCGAGCAAAGCTACCCCGGCCGCGTGGCCGCGCGCTTTGCCATGGACAATGAGCTGGCGCACCGCATCTACGCGGGGGCCGACATTTTCCTGATGCCCTCCCAGTTTGAGCCCTGCGGCCTGAGCCAGATGATCGCGTTGCGCTACGGCACCGTGCCGCTGGTGCGGGAGACCGGCGGCCTGCGGGACACCGTGCTGGCCTACAACGAGTTCACCAACGCCGGCAACGGCTTTACGTTCTTCAACTACAACTCCCACGACATGCTGCACACATTGCAGCGCGCGCTGCACTACTACTGGAACCGCAAGGACATCTGGAGCATGCTGCGCCAGCGCGGCATGATGGGGGATTACTCCTGGCGCCATTCAGCCGAAATGTACGTGTCCCTGTACGAAAGCATGCTCAACCTGCCGCCGAAGGAAGAGGCGGAGCAGAGCGCCGCGCAGGAGCCTGCGGCCGCACCGGAAGCCGCGCCCCCCGCGAAAACTGCGGTCACGCAGGAACCCTCGTCCGCAGCGGAGGCTGAACCCGTTGGCAAAGCCGCACCCGCCCCCATTGAGGAGCCGGTGCAGACCCCCAACGCCCCAGCGCTGGCGGAATCCCCGGAAGTGGTCGTCCAAGCCGCGCCGCAACCCGCCCCCGCACCCCCCAAACCCAAGCGCAAGCCGGCCGCCAAGAAAGCCGCCCCGGCCGCCGACAAGCCTGCCCCCAAACCGGCCAGGAAGCCCAGAACGCCCAAGGCATAAACCAATCCCGATTGTTCCCTCACCCCGGCGCCTCCTGCCGGGGTGTTTTTAGACGGTGCCCGACGTCATGGTGTTTGGCAAGATCGCGGGCGAATCCGCGGCGGACCAGAAGCAGCCCCAAAAAACCAGCGGCCGCCGGGTTGTCCGGCGGCTGCATTGCGTCCATACGCGCGTTATTTGCACAGGTTGTAGATGTTCAGCACGTCCTGCCAGGCCAGCTTCTTCATGCCGCCGATCGGGCTTTCCTTGTCAAACGCGGCGCCGGTGGCGCGCTTGGCCATCAGCTCCAGGTTTTCTTCATCAATGCCCAGGTCGCGCAGCGTCTGCGGGAGTTCCATCTGCTCATAGAACAGGCGGAGGCGGCGGATGCCTTCCAGCGCCACGGATTCCAGGTCCCTCAGGCTGCCCTCCACGCCCATCACGCGGGTGGCAAACTGCGCGAACATGCCCACGTTCTCCTTGTACACATAGGTCATCCACGCCGGTGTGAGCACCGCCAGGCCGCCGCCGTGCGCGACGTCATAGATGGCGCTCAGCTCATGCTCCATGCCGTGGCAGGCCCAGTCCTGGTCGCGGCCCATGCCCAGCAGCCCGTTGTGCGCCACCGTGCCCGCAAAGCCCACCTCGGCCCAGGCGTCGTAGTCGGACGGGTTGGCCAGCACCTTGGGCGCGTTGAGGATGATCGTGCGCAGCGTGGTTTCGCACAGCCCGTCGGTCAGGTCGGCGTTTTTCGTGTGCGTAAAGTACCGCTCAAAAATGTGGCTCATCATGTCCGCCACGCCGTAGCCGATCTGCTCCTTGGGCAGGGTAAAGAACAGCTCCGGGTTCATCACGCTGATCACCGGGCGCAGCTTGGGGCTGCCATAGCCGTACTTGCGCTGCGTTTCTTCGTTGCTGATCACCGTGTCGCCGCTGGATTCGCTGCCCGCCGCCGGGATGGTCAGGATCACCGACACCGGCACCGCTTCCTCAATCGCCAGCCCCTTGTCATACATGTCCCACACGTCGCCGGCATAGGGGATGCCCATGGCGATCGCCTTGGACGAGTCAATCGTGCTGCCGCCGCCCACGGCCAGGATATGATCGATCTTCTCCGCGCGCGCCAGCTTGATCCCTTCCCGCACCAGCGACAGCCGCGGGTTGGGCACCACGCCGCCCAGCTCCACAAACTTGAGCCCCGCCTTGTTCAGCGACGCCACCACCTGGTCATACAGCCCGGTGCGCTTGATGCTGCCCCCGCCGTAGTGCAACAGCACCTTGGTGGCGTGCGGCTTTAGCAGCTCACCGATCTGGTTTTGCGTGCCGCGCCCGAACACAATGCGCGCCGGCGCGTAGAAATCAAAGTTGTTCATCCCTGTCCTCCCATAGCGCCTCCCCTCGGGGAAGCCGTAATACCTATACTATACCCGAAACAGACGGATCGTGCAGATCTGTTCCCGAAGCGGCCGCCCCTGCGCTACGAATTCACGCCGGCAGGGTCCAGCGCCTGGCGCTCGCCATTGAGCGGCGGCCGGGGCAGGAAGTACCACGCGGACAGCAGGAAGGCGACAAAGCACAGCACGCCCATCGCCAGGAAGCCGCCCGCAGGGCCGCCGGTCGCTTGCTGGATAAACCCGCCGCACAGCACGCCGAACACGCGGGCCAGGCCATAGCCCACCACGGCCAGCACCATCTGGCCGCCGGCTTTTAACTCATCCGGCACCATCAGGCTGATGTACTTGGCCATGGTGACTGTAATCACGATAAAGCCGCCACCGTGGGTGATCTGGTTGATCAGCAGCAGCGTGATGTTCTGCGATAGCCCCAGCACCAGAAAGCGGATGGTGATCAGCAGCGCGGACACCACCATCAGCTTGCCGGTGCCAAACCGCTTGAACAGGCGGTCCGAGAAAATCAGAAACGGCGTTTCGCTGGTGGCGGAAATGAAAAACGCCAGGCCCGCAAGCCCCGACGTGCCGCCGGGCAGCGAGGTAAAGTGCAGTACGAAATAGCTGTAGTAATAGCCCATCGCCAGCTGCAGCACGATCACCAGCGCCATCAGCTGCTTCATATAGGGCAGCCGCAGGATGTCGCCCAGCGGCACCTTGGTTTTGCCGTGCTGGTGCCCCTGCGTGGGCGGCAGCACGCGGGTGGAAAAAAGCAGCTGCAAAATGAAGATCGCGTTCACCCACGGCACGATGTGGTAGCGATCCTCGAAAATCTGACCCACGATCAGGTTGTTGATCGCAAACGAAAAGCTGCCAAACAGACGGATGGGGCCAAACGGTTCGCGCTTCTTTTCCAGGTTTTCCAGGATGATAGAGTCACCCATCGGTTGCACCGGCGTAAAAAACGCCGCGAACAGGCAGGTGATCAGCATCAGCCACGCAAAGGACGAGTTTACCAGGATCAGCAGGATCAGGACCGTGGCGCTGACCGTCATCACCGTCAGCGCCTGATTGCGCGTGCGCATCCGGTCGCCGATGCGCCCCCACAGCGGCTGGGCGATGATTGCCACGGCGGGCGCCGCCGCCAACAGCATCATCATGCGGGTGCCGTCCATGCCCTGCAGCTGGTAATACTTGGGCAAAAAGCCCTGGTACACCGCGTTGGCCGCGTAATACGCGGCGATAAACAGCCCGTATTTCCACGGGTAGCCTTTGGATTTCCCGTTCATTCGAGCTGGCCGCCCTCCTCCAGCGCGTGCATCTGGCCGACGCGGCGCACATGCCGTCCGCCGTCAAAGGCGCTTTCCACAAAGGCGCGCACGATCATCTGTGCGTACTCCGGCGCCACCACCCGAGAGCCCAGCGCCAGCATGTTGGCGTCGTTGTGCTGCCGGGAGAGCACCGCCGAATACACCTCGGAGCAGATGGCGCACCGCACACCCTTCACCTTGTTGGCGGAGATCCCGATCCCGACGCCGGTGCCGCAGATAACGATGCCCAGCGCGCATTCGCCCGACACCACCGCCCGCGCGGCGCGCGCGCCATAGACCGGGTAATCCACGCTGGTATCGGTATCCGTGCCCATGTCCTGCACCTGGTGCCCCAGCCCGACCAGCACCTCGGTGATGGCGCGCTTCAGCGCAAGCCCCGTATGGTCATTCCCGATGGCAATTTTCATTGTCAGCCCCCGCGATTTTGATGGCGTCATCGTAACACCGGGGCAGGGGGGCGTCAAGGAATCCCGAGTTTTGGGTGCCTGTTTCCGATTACGGAAAGCTGGCCAATCGTACGTGTTAAGATCCCGCCGCCGGGTATCCTCTGAACTGCCTAGACAAACGAACGACCTACCGACGTTTCACGCGACACCATATACAGCCCCAAAAACACAGGAGGATACCATATCGCGGATGGATGATTACCTGATCCGGCCGGATACCGGGCATACCCCAGGGGAGATCGGCTTTGCCGCGCTTCATAAAGTACAGTCAGCATTGACCGAAGGGCGCTTCGCCATCGTGGAGCACCCGATCGTGCCGGGCGTGCTGGTAGCGCCCATGCACGCCCACAGCCGGGAGGACGAGTTCTGCATCGTGCTGGAAGGGCAGATCGGTTTCCGCATCGGTGAGGAAGAAGCCGTGGAAGGGCCCGGCACCGTGGTCGTCAAACCGCGCGGCATCCTACACACGTTCTGGAACGCCGGTGAGCAGCCCGCAGCGCTGCTGGAGATCATTTCCCTGCGGGCTTTGAAGCCTACTTTGACGAGTTGGTCCCCATCCTCAGCCGCCGCGATGCGCACGGCCAGCCTGACATCGGCGCGCTGATGGCGCTGGGCGGCAAGTACGGCCTCACGTTTGACATGACCAGCATCCCCGATCTTCTGCAGCGGCATCGCCTGCGTCTGGCATAACGCATTGCGCAAGATGACGCCCGGGCTGATGCTGCCGCGTCCAACATCCTGGGCGTTACCTCTATAACCACCACCCCTAAGGCAACACAACCGCAGGTTATCCGCAAGACAATCCGGTGGAGGCGGTTTGTTGCACGCCAAACAAACTTGCCGAGCGACCGACCACACATCGCCGTCCAACGCCTTGCCAACACGCGCCGGGTATGCGTATAATGAACGCAAATAAAACCGCTTCGGTCACAACACAGGGAGGATGCATCATGTCAGATCAGGCAATACGCGCAAACTATGAGCGCGCGAGGGATGTTTATGCCGCGCTGGGCGTGGACACGGACAAGGCGATGGCGTTTTTTCAGACGGTTCCGGTTTCCCTGCACAACTGGCAGGCGGATGACGTGCGCGGGTTTGAGGGCTCCGAAGGCCTGCATTCCGAAAACGTGGTCACCGGCAACTATCCGGGCCGTGCCACCAATGGCGACCAGATGCGCCAGGACTATGAGATGGCGTTCAAGTTTTCGCCGGCGCAGCACAAGGTGAACCTGCACTGCATGTACGCCGAGCCCAGGCACAAGAAGGAACGCAGCGACCTGGAAACCGAGGACTTCCGCACCTGGATTGACTGGTGCAAGAAGAACGGCTACGGCATGGACTTCAACGTGTCCTATTT
>JAGVSV010000096.1 GCA_019137115.1 Bacillota bacterium | reverse complement strand
GGGGTAGACGATCAGCTCGGCGCCGACATCCATCTGGCGCTGCGCGGCGGCAGTGCCGAACAGGTCGCCGCAGGTCAGCGACACCGTGCGGGCGGCATACACCCCCCGCTTCGCCGCTGTCACCTTGTGCCGCCGCGTCACCTGGGTATAGGCGCCCATGGTGAACGCGCTTTGATGATAGGCAAAGCCGGGGTTGCCGCTGACGGTGCTCGCCTCGTCGGCATCGGTCTGCGTGCCCCCGAACACCAGCGCGTTGGACATCCGCGACTCCACCCGCAGCCAGGGCAGCGGCAGCAGTTTTCGGTTGCGGATCACCTCCACCAGCTCCACCGTGTCGCCGGCAAACACGGCGCGGGCAGAAAAATCGCGCTGATAGGTAAGCCTTTTCAGCGCGCAGCGTCGAAACAGGCTGCCCTGCGCCAGCACGAGCAGCGCCAGCAGAACAGCCAACAGCCCGATGCTCATGGATCGATCGTTTCGGTGGGCACGGGCACGGCGGCTACCACATCCCGCACAACGGCTTTGGCCGCGTCCGCTGCGCCAAACAGGCTGCGCACGATGATGCGGTGCGCCAGCACAGGCTCAGCCAGCGCCTGCACGTCGTCGGGCGTTACAAAGCTGCGCCCCCGGACACAGGCCAGCGCCTGACCGGCGCGCAGCAGGGCCAGCATGCCGCGGGGGCTGACGCCCAGGCTGACGTTCTCCAGCGTGCGGGTTTTCTCACAAAGCGCCACGATGTAGGCGCGCACCGGCTCGGACACCCGGGTTTCCCGGAACGTGTCCTGCGCAGCCAGGATGTCCTCCCGGGAGGCGACAGGCGCCAGGGTATCCAGCGGTTCTTCCCGGATGAAGCGGTTGAGGATCATCAGCGCCTCCTCCGTGTCCGGGTAGCCCGGCGTCAGGCGCATCAGAAACCGGTCCAGCTGGGCTTCCGGCAGCGGAAAGGTGCCCTGGATTTCCACAGGGTTCTGGGTTGCCAGCACCATGAAGGGGCGCTCCAGCGGGTGGGTAACGCCGCCCTCGGTCACCTGGCGCTCCTCCATGCACTCCAACAGCGCCGCCTGGGTGCGCGGCGTGGCGCGGTTGATCTCATCCGCCAGCAGGATGTGCGTGAACACAGGGCCAGGATGGAAGGAAAACTCCCCCGTCTGCATGCTGTATACGCTGGAGCCGGTGATGTCCGAAGGCAGCAGGTCCGGCGTAAACTGGATGCGCGAAAAATCGCACGCCAACGAGCGCGCCAGGGACTTGGCCAGCACGGTTTTGCCGGTGCCCGGCACATCCTCTAACAGCACATGGCCGCCGGCAATCAGGCCAGTCAGGAGCAGCTCGGCGGTGTCCGCGTGCCCTACGATGACCCGGCCGATGTTCTCCCGCACCCTTTCAGACAGCTGAAATATGTTCAGAAAGCAATGCCTCCTTCTTCAACCGGGATTATTCTTCCTCTTCTTCCTCTTCGGGCAGGTCGGCGTTGTGGTACACCTCCATGACGTCGGTGTTTTCATCCAGCATGTCCAGCAGCTTCAAGACCTTTTCCAGCACCTCTTCGTCATCCACCGCCACGGTATTCTGCGGCAGGCGCTGGCGCTCGGCAGACACAAAAACCAGGCCGCCCGCCTCCAGCTCGTCGCGGACGGCGGAAAAATCTCCGGGGCTGGTGTGTATTTCATACACCTCGTCGGTGGTTTCCACATCCTCGGCGCCGGCTTCCAGCGCCATCAGCATCAGGGTCTCCTCGTCCACGCTGCCTTCACGCTCCACCACCAGCACGCCCTTCAGGTCGAACATGTAGCTGACCGAGCCCGTTGTGCCCAGCGAGCCGCCGTTTTTATCGAATATGTGGCGAACATCAGCCGCCGTGCGGTTGCGGTTGTCGGTGACCACCTCGGCGATCACCGCCACGCCACCCGGCGCGTATCCCTCGTATATGATTTCCTCGTAGGTGACATTGCCCAGCTCGCCGGCCGCCTTCTTGATGCTGCGGGTGATGTTGTCGCCCGGCATGTTGAGCGCCTTGGCCTTGGCGATGACGTCGCGCAGCTTGCCGTTGGTGGCGGGATCGCTGCCGCCCTCGCGGACAGCCAGCGCGATTTCCCTGCCTATTTTCGTAAACGCCTTGCCGCGCTCCGCGTCGGCTTTGCCTTTCCGGTGCTTGATATTGGCCCATTTGGAATGACCAGCCATAATAAACCCCTCCCGGTTGAATGTATACATCATTATAGCATCGTGCAATCAGGAGCGTCAAACGCACGGCAGATGCCATAGGTAAATGGCCCCCACCCACTCCCATCCTGCAGACGGAGCTTGGCAAAACGGGCATGCCCGCAGTGGGGTGACTCCATTATTTCACGCTT
>JAGVSV010000093.1 GCA_019137115.1 Bacillota bacterium | reverse complement strand
TGCGTGGTGGTGGTGACGATGTCGGCATAGGGGACAGGCGAGGGATGCAAGCCCACCGCCACCATGCCGGCGATGTGCGCGATGTCGGTCATCAGATACGCGCCCACCTCATCGGCGATTTCCCGGAAAGCCTTAAAATCAATCGTGCGCGGATAGGCGGAGGCGCCGGCCACGATCATCCGCGGCTGCGTTTCCTTGGCGATCCGGCGAAGCGCGTCATAGTCAATGGTCTCGGTTTCGGGATCCAGCCCATAGGACGAAAACTGGTAATAGCTGCCGCTCAAATTAAACGGGCTGCCATGGGTCAGGTGTCCGCCGTGGTTCAGGCTCATGCCCAGCACCTTGTCACCGGGCTTGAGCAGGGCAAAATATACCGCGGCGTTTGCCTGCGTACCGGAATGCGGCTGCACGTTGGCGTGGTCGGCGCCGAACAGCTGCTTTGCGCGGTCACGCGCCAGGTTTTCCACCGTGTCGACATGCTCGCATCCACCGTAGTACCGCCTTCCAGGGTAGCCTTCGGCGTATTTGTTGGTCAGCGGGCTGCCCATCGCGGCCATCACCGCGGGGCTGACAAAGTTCTCGCTGGCGATCAGCTCAATGTGTTCCTCCTGCCGGATGCATTCATCGGAAATTGCCCGGCGAACCTCCATATCCGCATCCAGCGCGGCGGGAATCTGCCACATGCTATACCTCCCAAGCATATAAATACCACATGCGTTGTCAGGCACTCCCGCAGCACATCCCAACTTGCGCTTACTGCTGCTTCCTTCCGGACCTGACAGGGTTCACACCATGAGATCGCACAGGACCCGACATCGCATGCGGCACAAGCATCATAGCGTACTTCCCGTTGGTTTGCAACCGCCGCACAGGCGCAAAAAACGCGCTTTGCGCCGCAAAAACGGTTTACAGCCGGGTGCTCGCGTGGTATAATTGTTCGGTCTTTGGACAAACCGAAGGCTCGGGGGTACCGCTTCTCCGCGGGCTGCCTGTGTCTCCGGCGATTGACGGGGTGAAAAGCCCGCAAGGAGGAACCATGAACAAGGATACCAAGACCCAGATCATCCAGACCTATGCCCGCCACGAAGGCGACACAGGCTCACCGGAAGTGCAGATCGCCGTGCTCACCGAGCGGATCAACTCGCTCAACGAGCACCTCAAGCTCAACAAAAAGGACCACCACAGCCGCCGCGGGCTGCTGCTGATGGTCGGACGCCGCCGCGGGCTGCTGGACTACCTCAGCCGCACCAACATTGAGCGGTACCGTTCCCTGATTTCGGAGCTGAACCTGCGCAAGTAAGGAACCCCGGGCCGGAACAGCCGCGTTCCGGCCTTTTCATTGGTGCGCGGGCTTGCGCACAATCGTCCGAAAAAGGAGAACAGGATGGATTTTAAAACCTACACAATGGATTTCGGCGGTCGACCGCTGACAATCGAGTTTGGCAAGTACGCCCAGCAAGCCGCCGGGTCCGCGCTGGTGCGCTTTGGCGACACGGTGGTGCTTGTCAACGCGACCGTCTCTGATACCGTGCGCGAGGGCGTGGATTTCTTCCCGCTGAGCGTGGACTTTGAGGAAAAGCTGTATTCCGTGGGGAAGATCCCCGGCGGTTTCATCAAGCGCGAAGGCCGTCCGACCGAGAAGGCGGTGCTGACCTGCCGGCTGATTGACCGCCCGCTGCGCCCGCTGTTTGACAAAGGCATGCGCAATGATGTGCAGATCGTGGCCACCGTGCTGTCGGTGGACACCAACAACCCGCCGGACATTCCCGCAATGATCGGCTCCTCCATCGCGCTGTGCATCAGCGAGATTCCGTGGGGCGGCCCCACCGGGTCGGTGCTGGTCGGCCGCATCAACGGGCAGCTGATCCTGAACCCGGACGAGGCACAGCGCGCCAAAAGCGACATTCACCTGATCGTGTCCGGCACCAAGGATGCCATCATGATGGTGGAAGCCGGCGCCAACGAGGTGTCAGAGGATGTGATGCTGGAAGGCATCCTGTTTGCCCATGAGGCGATCAAGGACCTGGTGGCTTTCCAGGAAAAGATCATTGCCGAGATCGGCAAGCCCAAGCGCGAATTCCCGCTGATCACCACCGGCGATGACGTGGCCCGCGCGGTGCGCGAGTACGCCTATGACAAGTCCGTGTGGAGCTTTGACACCACCGAAAGAAGCGAGCGCCAGCAGCGCGAGGACCAGGTCAAGGCGGATGTCAAAGGGCATTTTGCCGAGACTTTTTTAGGGCGCGAGGGCGAGGTCAGCGACGCGCTGTACGACCTGAACAAGGAAGTCATGCGCCGCAAGATCCTCGACCACGGCGTGCGCCCCGATGGCCGCGGCCCGACCGATGTGCGCGAGATCTGGTGCGAAACCGG
>JAGVSV010000282.1 GCA_019137115.1 Bacillota bacterium | reverse complement strand
AACAGGAGGTGTCCGGATGCTTGATCAGGTAATGGAAATCGTACGCGAAGCCGCAGGCTTGATGCTGTCGGCCAAACACATCCATCAGGAACGCAAGGACGGGCATGCCAACTTCGTAACTGAAACCGACCTGGCCGTGCAGGAAATGCTGCGCGCCACGCTGACCGATCTTGTCCCGCACAGCCACTTCTTTGGCGAGGAGCAGGCCAACGAGCCGCTGACGGATGACCTCACGTGGGTGGTGGATCCCATCGACGGCACCACCAACTTCATCCGCGGCCGCAACTGCTCAGCGATCTCCGTGGCGCTGCTGGAGCACAAAGCGCCGGTGCTGGGTGTGGTTTATAACCCCTATGCCAACGAAATGTTCGCGGCCGCGGCGGGTGCGGGCGCCACGCTGAACAGGTCAGCGATCCGTGCTTCAGGGATCCCTTTTGTGGACGCGTTGGTGCTGATGGGCACCACCCCATATGACGACGCGTTGGCGCGTGCCACCTTTGAGGCGGCGCTGCAGTTCCGGCTGCGCGCGGCTGACCTGAGGCGCAGCGGGTCCGCTGCAGTCGACATGTGCGACATTGCCTGTGGACGCGGCGAGATCTTCTACGAAATGCGGCTTTCCCCCTGGGATGTGGCGGCCAGCGCGCTGATCATCACCGAAGCCGGCGGCACCTTTGACATGCCCAGCTTGCCAACACCGGACTTTTCCGCGCCCCATGGCATCCTCGCCACCAATGGCATCTGCCGGGAAAAGGCGCTGTCCATCTTCAAAAAAGCGCTTGAGGAACCGAGGTCATGATACCGCTGTCTTCCCCCCATGTGCACACGCCGTACTGCGATGGGAAATCCACAGCGGCAGAGATGGCCGCCGCGGCGCTGGACGCCGGTTTTGTCAGCCTGGGGTTTTCCGGACACGCTTGCCAGGGGTACGACCCGGAATACGCGATGAGCGCTGAGGGCGAGGCCGCGTACATGCGCGAGGTGCGTCACCTGCGCAAGGAATACGACGGCAGGATGCGCATCTGGCTGGGGGTGGAGCGGGACACATTCGCGCAAGCCGATCGCTCCCTATACGACCACATCATCGGTTCGGTTCATTACATCCCCTGCGGGGAACATTACATATCGGTGGACGGAAACCCCACGGTGCTTGCCGACGCGCTCAAGACCCAATACCAGGGCGATGGCATGGCATTGGCGCATGCATACTACGATCAACTCGCGCACTATATCAAGGATTACCGCCCGGACATCATCGGGCACTTTGACCTGGTACGGAAACACAACAGGAAGTTGGAGTTGTTTGACGAAGCCGACTCCGCCTATCTGCGGATGGCGCGACCCGCGATGGAACAGGCGTTTGAAGGGTGCAATCTGCTGGAGGTCAACACAGGCGGCATGGCGCGAAGCGGCGCGCTGGAGCCCTATCCCATCCTGCCGTTGCTCAAACACTGGCGGCAACTGGGCGGACGGGTCATTCTTTCGTCTGACTGCCATCTGGCAAAACAGATCGCCTTTGGGTATGAAAAAGGCCTGGCGTTGATCCGCCAGGCCGGGTTTGAGCAAATCACCTATCTGGGAACGGGTGACGCGCTGTTTGAGCAGGCTGCATTACCGCGCATTTGATGCCATGAGCCCGGTCAGAGGCTGATCAAGGGGGCGTCGATTCTCACGCAGCGCGCGCAGCCGGACGATGCGCTGCTGCAGCCGGACGCCGGTCATCGCGCGGGAACGATAGCGGTCCAGCGCGATGCGCACCCCAATGGAGATCGGGATCGCCGGTATCGCGCCCAACCCCGCACCGGCGGCCACCGCCCCGGCACCCATCGCCAGTCCGGTGCGCACCGTGCGAAAGATGGCATCCTGGCCTGCTGCGGCGGATGTTTTTTTGCCGGTCAATACCCGGGTGCCTTCGGTGACCGCGATGGTCGCCAGCGGGATCGCGGTGCTGAGCACCCCCAGCGCGTCAGCGACGCCCTCCGCGCCGTCCAGCACGCCCAGATCCACCAGCGCGTTGTCCACAAAGCTGATGCCGGTGGCCACCGCGTCCAACGACAAATCCTTTTTCCGATTTCTATATTTTTGTACAAGCTCGTTGTAGCTCATATTATCCTCCAAATGTTTTGAGCAATGCCGTGATCACCCACGCGCCGCCCACAATGGCGGCAATCCAGGTTGCCTGCTTGAGCGCCTGCGTGACGGTGCCGCGCTGCCGGGCGGTTTTCTCGCCCTTTTTCTCCAGCGTTTCCACGCGTTTGCGCAGGTCTCGCAGCGTTTTGTTGGTGTCATCCATATACGTCAGCAGCGTTTCCTCATATACTGTCTGCTGCGCGGACAACTGCGCCGTTTGCTGTGCCAGTTGCGCCTGATCCTCGCTCAAGCCCTCTGCCACCAGCGTCATTTCGGCGGTAAAGGTTTCCACCAGCGCGTTCATGTCTTGCTTTTTCAGGCTGCTGACCGCCTCGTTGAGCGCGTCCACCGACTTGCGCACCAGCCCCGGCTTGCGCTGGGCGGCCTGCGCCGGCAGGTTGTCCTGCTCCGGCAAGCGCTCCTGCTCAGACAAGGCGGATGCCGCTGGCTGCCTGCTCGTCCGCGTAGCGGCCCAGCAGCGCCTCAATGCGGTCATAGGGGTTTAGCAGCGCGCTCAGGCTGCGGTCGTGGTTGAGCGTGGCGATCAAGTAGGCGATGTACTTGCTCATGTCCGCCACGGCAAACCATTTGGCTGCGTGCAGCTCCGGAGGGATATAGGTCATGTTGGTGGCGATCACCTTGCTGATCAGCCCCTGCTCATAGGCTTCGTTGTAGGCTTCGATGCCGTTGGTGAAGAACGCGAAAGTTACCATCGCGAAAATGCGGTTGGCTTTGCGTTTTTTGAGTTCCCTGGCAAGGTCCAGGATCGACTCGCCGGATGCCAGGATATCGTCCGCCACGATGATGTCCTTGCCTTCCACCGAGCTGCCGATGTATTCGTGCGCCAGAATCGGGTTTCGTCCATTGACGATGGTGGTATAGTCGCGCCGCTTGTAGAACATGCCCAGATCAAGCCCCAGCACCGAGGAATAGTAGATGTTGCGGGCCATCCCGCCCTCATCGGGGCTGACGATCAGCATGTGCTCCTTGTCAATGTGTAGGTCTTTGATTTCCCGGCACAGCGCCTTGAGCATCTGGTAGGTGGGCATCACGTTTTCAAGGCCGCCCAGCGGGATGGCGTTCTGTACCCGGGGGTCATGGGCGTCAAAGGTGACGATGTTGATGACCCCCATGTTCTCCATTTCCTGCAGGGCCAGGGCACAATCCAGGCTTTCGCGGGAGGTGCGCCGGTGCTGACGGCTCTCATACAAAAACGGCATGATCACGTTGACGCGCTTTGCCTTGCCGCCGATGGCGGCGATAATGCGCTTCAAATCCTGGTAATGGTCATCCGGCGACATCGGCACATCCATGCCGTACATGCGGTACTTGATGTTATAGGCGGTTACATCAATGACGATATAAATGTCATACCCGCGCACACTTTGCTTGATAACGCCTTTGCTCTCGCCTGTGCCAAAGCGCGGGCATTCGGCCTCAATCAGGAAGGAATCCCGGTCCTGGCCCGGAATGGTATAAAACTCCTTGTCCTGCGATTCCTCCAGGTCGTGCCACCGCAGCAGCCATTCGTTGATCTTCTCCCCCAGCGCGTCGCAACCCGCCATGGCGATAACGCCCAGCGGCCCGTAGGGAATGCTGCAAAAATTGCTGCTCCAGTCGGCGATCGAACCGTTCATGTTAAACACCCCTTATCGCGGCTTGAAGCCGTCCATCATTACAAAGCAATTATTCCGCAGATTCCATGATCGCCAGCTGCAGCTTGGGATAGGTAACCTCCGTCTGGTCCTCCGCAAGGAAGCTGCTCATGCCGGCCACCGTACCATACACCCGCACTCTGGTATTGATCGGGAATGCGTTGTCAGTAAAGCTGGACAGCACAACGCGGTCCAGCATATCTGCGCCGCGCTGCCGCAGGCTGATCACCGTGATCCATTCCCCCGCTTTCTCCTCCTTGGAGAGAATGACGCCGGTGGCTTCCACGACCCGCCCGTCATACTGGTCGATGCCTGATACCAGCGCGTCATACGCTGGGCGGATGGCGTCGGCTTTGAGGCGCTCGTCGCGGGTGGCATCGTCCAGCTTGCGCTCGGCGGTGTAGGTGTACACGCGGGTTTCGAAGCCCTTCTTGGACAGCGTCAGTCGGATCAGATACTTGCCTTCCTGCCGGGTATCCACCTTAAAAGAAAAGGTGCGGTTGTTGTTGGTGCGCTTGGTGGTGTTGACGTCGTTGACATTCAGTTGCACCGTCACGCCCGGGTCGGTCGCGCCGGAAATCGTAAGCGAATCGTCGGTTAATTCCTCCGGCGGCACGCTGTCCAGCGTGACGGGCAGCATGCCGATCTGGTAGTTGATGCTGCGATGCAGTTCCAGCGGCAGCGACCCTTCCCTGGATACGGTCAGCGTCATCAGGTACAGGTCCTCGCGGGGGAGTTTGACGGTAAACTTGTAGTCGCCCTTCTTGTCGGCGATCACTTCATAGATATCGGCTTTGGTGGCGGTGAAGGAGGTCACCGCGGCATACAGTTTGGCGCCCGGTTCGGTGCGGCCGGACATTTCAAACTCCGGCTCGCTGGTTTCGGCGGGCGCGGATTTCTTTTCCATCAGCTGGACGGGCAGCTCCGGCAGCGCAAGGATCGAGGCAAACCGTAAGGTATCAAACACCTTGTTGAGCGCCGTGTTGTCAGCGCCCTTCGCCTGTCGGCCGGTGGCGCGCATATCCACCGTGATCGTGTACCCATTACGGATCGTGCGGCGCTGAAAGCCGCGGGCGACCACCTTGCCATCCTCACGCAGGGAGTACCGCAGCATCAGGAAACGGCCCACGTCGCGGAAATTGCGCCACTCCACGCTGTCGTAGGCATAGCCTGCGGCGGCGTAGGGGCCGTCCTTGCCGTGCGTGCGGCGGTAATAGGCGCGCACCTCCGGGGTGTGCTGGTTGATGTCGAAATATTGCGTGGCGTCCACGTCCTTGACTGCGGATACGATCAGCACGCGGGATTCCTTGCTGTCATACGCCCTGAGCAGAATGCCGTCTTCCCTGAACTGCTCCAGCGCGGACTCCGGCGTCGTCCCCAGCGTCTGCAAAAACGCCGCGTGCTGCGACAGGTTTTCACGGGTCAGGATCGTTTCATATTTGTCCGTAGGAACGGAGAGGGAGAAATTGCCATCCTCAAACGCGTATTCCTCCGCCAGGGCGAAGCCCGCGGGGAAAAACATGGCCAGAAGCAGAAGCAGCGAAACCGCCTTGCGCATGAATGTACCTCCTAATAACGCCGCACCAATATCGTAACATAAAAGCAGGGCAGGGACAACTTTGTCGCCTGCCCGGATTCCCCCGCTACACTTGCTCCGATGGCGTGCCTGTCCACACGTTTTTGAGCCGTCGCAACGGCTCGATCAGCAGGAATGCCGCCAACCCACACACGAACGGAAGCACCTTCAGCCAGAACGTCAGCGCCAGCGTCTCCGGCGTGCGCACGGACAGCAGCTTGGTCTGTGCCGTGACGTTGGCCCAGAAGGTTTTGCCGATCTCCGTCCACTCCACCGGCACCACCGGCACCCATTCCGGGAACACATATACCGGATCGATCGCCTGGTTGAACACCAGATACGTCAGCGCCAGCAGCGCGCCATAAGAGACGATGATCGCAAGCCCGATGCCCAGGAACAGCGGCAGCAGGCTGGTTACATACCGGTTGACCAACTTCCGGCGGCCATAGGCGATCATACGGGCGGATAACCGGGATGCCAGCCGGAACAGAATGGTCAGCAGATATACCCCCACAAACACCAGCAGGAAGCGCACCGGTAGCAGCGCGCGGTAAGTTTCCTTGGTCAGACTGTACATTTCCCCACCGGGCATCCAGTTTTCCATCGCGTTGCGCAGCGCAGGAAACCCGCCCGCGCCGCTTGCGGGCTGCAGCGATACCACCAGCACCTGGTTGGGCGCTTCCAGCTTGTCGATGGCCAACAGGGGCACATACGCGCTGAAGGCCTCATGCTCGCCCGGCGTGCGGCGGTGTGCCACCACGCCGATCACTTCAAAGTCCACGCCGCCGATCTGCATCAGGCGCCCCACCGGATCCGACACCCGGAACAGTTCAATGGCCAAGCGTTCGTCAACCACCGCAACGCGTGTGCCGGCGTCCAGGTCCTCGCGGTAGGGCAGTCGGCCCGTCCTTAGCACCGGCGCGGGCTGGATGTGGGTATCCCCCCACAATCCAACCAGCCGTGCGGTGACCGTATTGCCATTGCTTTCCTGCAGTTGCTGTGCGGTGATATAGGCGGTGATCGACCATCCTTTGACCATATCATCCTGTGCCGCAAAAGCGTCGGTCAGCGATTTGATGCGAAGCGATATCGCCGATGGCGCGGGCGTGGGATCGCCTTCCTGTTCGTCCCCATCCCCAGGCTGTTTGGTGTCGTCGGATGTCTCCGCGCGCGGCATCAGCACCGCATACTGGTACAGCCCGGGCACCGCGGTGACCTGGAAAACGGAAAACCCAACCAGCAGGGTCAGCAGCCCTAGCAGCACGGCCCGTTTACTCGACATATTCCATCACCGGCTGATTTTCGCTGATGGAGCGATCCTCCCGGTCGGCAATTTCCATATAGCTCATGTCATCCGCCAGGGAGACCAGCCGCGCTGCGGTTTCCAGCACCGTTACCTTTTGCTTGGTCAACGTCATCGTGCTGTTGCCCAGCATGCCGCCCCAGGTTTGTTTGATGACATACACAAAGCTGCTGCCATCGCTGTCCGTGCGCACCGCGCTGGCCGGAATTAACGTGGTATTTTTCTGCGCCCGGTACTGGACGGTGACATTGATGGGCTTGCCCATCAGGTTGCTCAAGCCGCCCATCGCGGCCAGGTCCGATTCGCTCAATGCAACCAGCGCGTACTTTTTCCGGTCAGGCGTCACCTGAACCTCCGTGATGGACAGTTCGTTGGTCAGGTTTTCCACCGTGACCTTGGTGCCTTCCTGCAGCGTTTTCTTGACGTCCGTGATGTCGCAGCGCAGCGTGGGCGTTTCGCCCTCGGCGCTCATCTGGAACGCGGGCTTGGTGCCGTCATAGTTGTCCCCCACCTTGATCGCAAACTCCGTCAGGTACCCGTCCCGCGGGGCTTTGATCACGGTAAGGCCGGCCGCCATCTCCTCAAACTTCAGCATTTCGGCCAGCGCCTTGTCGATCTGCTCCCGGATGCCGTCCACCTTTTTGATGTAGTCAAACGTGCCGTCACCGGTGCGAGCAATCTGGCCGCCGCCCACATACACGCGCCGCAGGGTGTCCATGTAGTCGCGCATCGTCAACCATGCGTCAAAGGCGTTCTTCATCGCGTCCTGCACGTCCTTGGGCGCGTCATGACCGGGCTCCGGCGTGGGCTCGGGCTCCGGGGTGGCGGTTGTGCCAGTCTGGCGCACGGGGCGCGGCGTCGCCGTGGGCTTGGGGTCCACACCCCACTGCGCGATATCCGGCGGCAGGTCATAGTCTGCCCGCATCGCCGCGGCATAGGCCAGGAAGCGCTTGGCATAATAGTCGTCCGACGATTTGATGGTCTGGTTGTACAGCTCGTTGTGCTCGCTGGATTGTTTCAGCCGCAGATGCCCGGCCACCTCAACGCTGAGCTCCCGCACGGCTTTCTCGTAGGCGTCGTTGAGCTCCTTCATTTTGCTGTCATAGGTGGGCAGGCTGGCTTCGAACAGCGGGTCGCCTTCCTTGACCAGGTACCCTTCCTTTGCCATCACGCGGTCCACGGTCATCGCAATGGTTTTGGCATCCTTTACAAAGAACGGATCGCTCTTGGAGAAGAAGATTTCGGCCTGAACGGGAATCTTGTCCTCCAACCGGCCGCGGGTGGCGGTGATCTTGCGCACCTTGGGCGTGGTGATGGTCTGGATGGTGCGTGCAAAGAACAGGCTCGCCACCAGCACGCCGGCGAAGATCACCAGATACTTGAGCGCCTTGCGTTTCACGTTCATGCGTGTTCCCTCATTTCATATCGCTCAGCTGTACGCCCAGCAGGATATCCTCCTGGAAATACGAGTAAATCAGCAGGGATGGCAGGATATACAGCGCGGCACCAGCAAAAGCGACCCCGCTTTCATCCAGGCTTAGCTGGTTGAACATCACCGACAGCGGCATTTTTTCGCGGAAGTTGCTCAGATAGATCAGCGGCTGCTCCACCATGTTCCAGCAGTCGGCAAACGACAGCGCCGCCGCCGCGCCCACGATCGGGCGGCTGATGGGCAATATAACGTGGAAAAAGCTGCGCACGGTGCCCGCGCCGTCCATCATGCCGGCTTCCACCATCTCAGACGGGATGCCCACCATGAACTGGCGGATCAGAAACACATAGAACGGCGAAAAGATCATCGGCAAAATCACCGCCCAGGGTGTGTTCATCAGACCCAGCGCCCGCATGGTCAGCACACTGGGCGCCATCGTGACCTGAAAGGGCAGCACCATCAGCATCAATACAAAGAAGAACAGCATGTCCCGCCCGGGGAACTTGAACCGCGACAGGGCGTACGCAAGCGACGGGATCACCAGCGCCTGCCCCAGCAGGATCGCCGCGGTGTACAGCACTGAATTTGCGAACAGCTGCAGGTAGACGGGTTTCTCGATCAGCAGGCTGTAATACTGCCGCAGCGATACAATGGACGGGGACAACAGCACATCCATCCAGCGGGACTCGTCATAGTTGCCGCGGGTCTTCAGATAGGCGTTCATCTCGGACACCGGGAAAAACGAGTATAGGAACGTCAGCACCAGCGGCAGCAGCACCACGGCGGAAACCAACGTCAACAGCGCATAGGACACGCCGCGCCCCAGCCGGAAATGGCGCTTCTTCCTGTGCGATGCGCTAATTTGCACTGCTGCGCACCCCCTTTCCCAGGTACATCGCGCCAAACAGCACGAACACGATGACCGCAAAGCTGTAGGCCGCGGTGGTGACCAGCTGGTAGTCCAGCTTGGCGAACTGGTTGTTCATGAAGTGCTGCAAGGTATAAACCGTGTCATGCGGGTATGCCCCGCCGATAAAGTAGACTTCCTTAAAGATCTTAAACGCGTTGACCCACGCCAGCACGAACACCACAAACGCGGTGGGCAGGATCAGCGGCAGCGTGATGCGCGTTTCCTGCCGGATGACGCCCGCGCCTTCCAGCCGCGCAAACTCATAGTACTCCACCGGAACGGCCTGGAGCGCCGCTGAAAAGATAACGACCGAGAACCCCACATTTTTCCAGATATACAGCAGCACGATGGGCACGCGCAGCATGCCGCTCTCCAGCCACAGCACGCGCTGCCCGCCCATCGCGACCACCAGCCGGTTGACCACGCCGCCAAAGTCAAACAGCAGCGTCCAAACTACCAGCAGCGCGGCGGAAGGCACCAGATACGGCATCAGCAGCACATTGCGGAAGGGCAGCGACTTTTCCGCCAGCGAGCGCAACATGACCGCCAGCAGAAAGGACAATACAAATATGGAGGGTGCGCAGAGCAGCGACAGCTCCAGCGAGTTTTTGAGCCCCAGCAGAAAAACTTCATTGGCCCATACCCTCTGGTAGTTGGCAAACCAGATGAACTGGTTGTGGATGGTGCCATCCGTCATGCTGAAATAGATGCCGCCGAAAAAGGGTACCACATAGAACAGCATCAGCCCCGCCAGCCCTGGCAACAGGAAAAGCCACAGACTTTTCTTCCGGGTGAACATTCGGCTCCTTTCCATGCAGCGGAATCGGTGGAGGCATCTGCTTGTGAACTTATCGCCGCGTGCCCATCTTAGCATCCCAGTTTATCCGGAGCAATGCATAAACGCCATCGTTTTGTAACATTTACAACCTCGTTACAAGCTTGCTACAATTGCTGAATGATTCCTGGAATTTCGATGGTTTCATTCGCCTTTTTGTGGTAAAATGGACGACAATGCTGTGAAAGTAGGTGCAGGGAACCGCGTGGACAAGGTAAAGAGGAATGAGCGGCTTGCCGCGATGGCGCACGCGCTGATTACGTCGCCTAACCAGGTGCTGAGCTATGGGCGTTTCTGTGACCAGTTTGGCGCGGCGAAATCCACCATCAGTGAGGATGTGTCCATCCTGGAGGAAACCCTGAGCAAATACGGTTTGGGCACGCTGACCACCGTCGCCGGAGCCGCCGGCGGCGTGCGGTACCGCCCCGTGGTGCCGCGCGCGGACGCCCTCGCGTTTGTCACATCGTTGGCGGAAACCCTGTCGGCGTCCGACAGGCTGCTGCCCGGCGGGTTTCTGTACCTGTCGGATGTGCTGTCAGACCCGGTGCTGTGCCGGAAGATGGGCGTCATATTGGCCGGTGCGTACTACGAGGCGGGCGC
>JAGVSV010000273.1 GCA_019137115.1 Bacillota bacterium | reverse complement strand
GGCGGACGCCGATACCACCTATGTGCCCAACATCCTGGACGTGATGCCCTCCTCGGTTGCCAACACGGGCTTTGGTTCGCTGTTGCCGCTGCTGCTGGACGGCACCTACACGCCGGAGCAATTCGCCCAGCAACTGACCCAGACGGCCACCGACGCGCTGACCGACTGACAATACCTTGCATGACGCGGCACGCTGTCTTTTGGGCAGCGTGCCGCGCCACAAAAAGGGGGGATGAGAATGCAGGCGAACGACCACATGGGCCGCGGACGCCTTCACCGCAAAGGCTATTCGCCGGTGCAGCGCAACGCCCTGCCCATGGTGTACCTGTTTGTGCTGCCCACGCTGGCGATCTTCCTGGTGTTCTTTCTGAACCCGATCATCACCGTGTTCTACACCGGTTTTACCACCTGGAATGGGTTTAACCTGCCGGAGTTTACCGGTCTGCGCAACTACCAGCGCCTGTTTTCACGCGAAGCGTTCACGATATCGTTGAAGAACCTGACGCTCTGGTCGCTGATCGCGGTGACCGTGCACGTGGCCATTGGCGCGCTGGTGGGGTTCCTGTTTTATCACAAATACCGCGGCTGGAAGTTTGTGCGCGGGGTGTACATGATCCCCAACGTGATTTCAGGCGCGGCGTGGGCGATGATCTACCGGTTCGTGTTCAATGACGATTACGGCCTGCTCAACAACATGATCCGCGTGGTGGACCCCAATTTTTCGGTCAAGTGGTTCTTTTCATCGCCGGCCGCGTTTTGGGCGATCACGTTCACCTGGGTGTTTTACGCGGTCATTGTGTCGCTGATCGTGCTGTCCGACCTGATGGCGATCCCGCAGGAACTGCACGAAGCCGCCACCATCGACGGCTGTACGCCGTTTCAAACCACCCGGTATATTGACCTGCCCATGTCCCGCGTGGCGCTGGGCACCTCGGTGATCGCGTCGGCAACCGCGCGCATCAGCATGTATGAAGCAATCGCGCTGACCTCCCGCGGCGGCCCGGGCAACGACACGATGAGCCTGTCGGTGCAGCTGGTCAATTCGGTCACCGACATGAACTACGGCATGGCAAACGCCGTGGGCACCATCATGTTTCTGGTGGGCATCCTGATGCTGGTGGTCATCCGGCGGGTGTTCCGCATGAACGACCCCATTTACTGAGGTGACGGCATGGTTAAGAAAAAGGGTATCGGCTACTACCTGTTCCGGCTGTTTGGCTACTCGGTGCTGTTTTTTATCACCGTGGTATCCACGCTGCCCATCCTGTGGGTGATCGTATCTTCGTTCAAAAGCAACGGCGCCATCCTGTCCTCGCCCTTCGCGCTGCCGGACACGTTCAACTTTGACGCGTACGCGTCGGTGCTCAACCAGTACAGTCTGCTGGAGTACGGGAAAAACTCCCTGATCGTGTCGGTGATTCCCACGCTGCTGTCGCTGCTGTTTTATGCGATGTGCGCGTACGCCATCGCCAAATACCCGTTCCCCGGGCGCAACCTTTTGTATGTGCTGTTCACCATCACCCTCCTGGTGCCGGGGCACACGCGCATCCAGCCCATCTTCTCCCTGATCATGCAGCTGAACCTGTACGACAACCTGATCGGCGTGATGCTGGTGTATCTGTCCGGCGGCCTGGCGATGAGCCTGTTTGTGCTGCGCGCGGCGTTCATGTCCGTGCCCATGGAGTTGAGCGAGGCTGCGCACATTGACGGCGCCAACTTCCTGCAAACGTTTTTCACCATCAACCTGCCGCTGGTCAAAACCGGCCTGTCCACCGCCGGGGTGCTGATGTTCCTGGGCAACTGGAATGAATACCTGTATGCATCGCTGCTGACGTCTTCGCCCGCCAACCGCACGATGCCGGTGGCGCTGACATTTTTCAACCAGGCGTTCTCGTATGACTACACGCGCATGTTTGCCGCGTTGACATTGGTGGTGCTCCCGGGCATCATCATCTATATGATCGCCCAGGAGCAGGTGACCGCCTCGGTGGCCACCACGGGCATCAAGTCCTGATCTGTTCCCTCTCGACCAAAGGAGGCACCATGAAGAAACCCATCCGCGTGGGCGTGATTGGCTACGCCCATTCCCACATTGACTACCACGTCACCTCGTTTCTGAAGCTCGGCGACCAGGTCACCTGGGTGGCGAGTGCGGACAACCCGCCGCTCATCGCACCAGTGAGCGAGGCGCGCGGCACCCGCATCGGCTGGCGGCGCGAGATTGAGGCGATGGCACCCTTCGGCCGTATCTATGACGACTGGCGCGAGATGCTGGAGAAGGAACAGTTCGACATCATGCTGGTGTGCGCGGACAATGCCCGCCACGGCGAGGTGTGCGAAGCGATCTTAAGGCGCGGCATCCATGTAATCACCGAAAAGCCCATGGC
>JAGVSV010000239.1 GCA_019137115.1 Bacillota bacterium | reverse complement strand
TTCATACACATCGCCAGCAGCAGCGAATCCTTGCCGCCGGACACGCACACGGCGATGTGGTCATTGGGCTGGGTCATCTTGTATTGCTGCATGGCGGACAGAAACGGCCGCCAGATGGTCTTGCGGTAGCGCGTCGTCAGCGCGTGCAGGACGGCGTCCGATGGGGTCCTCTCGCCTTGCATAATGCCCTCCGTGCGTGATGGTTCCAGTATAGCACATTGAGCCCGCCGGCTGGACATTCGCCTGTAACGTTGTATAATGAACTGGACTTATTTGGTGGAGGAATGTTCAATGACGCTTGCCCTGCTGACGGATCAACCGATTATCAGAAAGTCGGATCTGCTGACCAGCGACTGGTGGAGCCAGCAGTTTGCCAGTTTCACGCCGGGTAAAACCGCCCTAGTGCTGCTGTTCGCGCTGGTGGCGGGCGTCATTGTGTCGCTTGTATACCGCAAAACATACCGGGGTGTGATGTACAACCCGTCCTTTACCACCACGCTGATCCTGTTGACGCTGGTCACCGCGCCGGTGGTCATGGCCATCGGCTCGGACATCGGGCTGTCCATGGGCATGGTGGGCGCGCTGTCCATCGTGCGTTTCCGCACCGCGGTCAAGGACCCGATTGACACCGCCTACATGTTCTGGGCGATCACGATGGGCATATTGATCGGCTCCGGCACCCTGATCATTTCGCTGGTCGTGGTGGCCACCATATCGGTCATCATGCTGGCGCTGTCGTTCGTCAAGCTGCGCACCAGCGAAAACTACCTGCTGGTGGTGCATTACGACCCCTCCGCCGAGCAGGAAATCAGCGCGGAGCTGCACCACAACGTGCGCAACTACCGCATCCGCTCCAAGACCGTCACGCGCGCGGGCGCGGAAATGACGGTGGATCTGCGCATGCGCTACCGCTCGGATATCGTGGGAAGGCTTCTGGATGTGCAGGGCGTGCATGACGCGACGCTGGTATCCTGCCAGAACGAAGCGGCCGTTTAGGCCGCCGCAGGAGAACCGCCGTGGCCCTGCGCGCCCGCCATGAACTGAAATACTTCATCAGCACCTCGCAATACCAGGTGCTTTCGCGCTTGCTTAACCAGGTGCTGCACGTCGACCCCAACGCCGATGAAAACAACGAATACCATATCCGCTCGCTGTACTTTGACACGGTGTTCAACGACGCGCTGCACGAAAAGGTCAGCGGCGTGGGCAACCGGGACAAGTACCGCATCCGCATCTACAATTTCTCCGACCGGCAGATCCATTTTGAATGCAAAAGCAAGGTGGGCGACCTGATCTCCAAGCGCTCCACCCCCATTACGCGCGACCTGTGTGAGCAGCTGATCACCGGCGACCCCACGGGGCTTGAAAACACATCGTCCGGACTGCTGCGCGACATCTACCGCGAGATGCGCCTGCGCCTGTTGCGGCCGGTGGTCATTGTGGACTATGTGCGGGAAGCGTACCTGCACCCGGTGGAAAACGTGCGCATCACCTTTGACAAGCAGCTGCGCAGCGGGCTGGGTTCCAGCGACCTGTTCAACCCCAAGCTGCCCACCGTACCGCCCATCGGTGCGGACCAGACCATCCTGGAAGTCAAGTTTGACCGCGTGCTGCCCACCTATATCTCCAACCTGCTGTCGGCGGGCGCGGGCTGGGCCAGCCGCAGCGCGATTAGCAAATATACGATCTGCCGGCGGTACGAGGGGCTGGAATACTGATGCAGCGCAACGACGTCGTGCGCCTTCGGGTGGACGGCCTGGGTTCCGATGCCCAAGGGGTGGGCCGGCATCAGGGCAAGGTCGTTTTCGTGCCCGGCGCGCTGCCGGGCGAGGAGATCGACGCGCTGATCGTCAAGCCCATGAAGGACTATGCCTTCGGGAAACTGTTGAAACTGCATGTCGCCAGCCCCGACCGCGTGGCACCCCCCTGCCCGGTATATGGCCCGTGCGGCGGCTGCGCGTGCCAACACATGACCTATGCGGCATCCCTGCGCTTCAAGCAAAACCAGGTAGCCAACTGCCTGTCCCGCATCGGCGGCATTGAACTGCCCGTGCCCTTGCCCCTGGGGCAGGAGCCCCCGTGGCGTTACCGCAACAAGACCACCATGCCGGTGGCGCAACAGCAGGGGCAGACCGTGGCCGGTTTCTACGCACGGCGCAGCCACCGCGTGGTGCCGGTTCAGGACTGCCTGCTGTCGGACGAGAGCAGCAACCGGGTGGTGCAGACCACGCTTGCCTGGATGCAGGCGCACGGCATCGCCGCGTATGACGAAGGCACGCACACTGGCATGGTGCGGCATGTTATGGCGCGCAGCAACCATCAGGGGCAGATCATGGCGGTGCTGATCACCGCACAAAGCGACGTGCCGGCGCTGGACGAACTAACCGCTTTGCTGCGCGAGAAGTTGCCGGGGCTTGTTTCCGTATGCTGGAGCGTACAGGACAGGCCCGGCAATGTCATCCTGGGCGACACGTATGAGACGCTCTGGGGCCAACCGCTGCTCCGGCAGACTATCGGCGGGCTGACCTTCCTGTTGTCGCCGCTGTCGTTTTTCCAGGTCAACACGGAGCAGGCCGAGATGCTTTACCGGCACGCGATCGCGCTGGCAGCGCCCGGAAAGGACGACCTGGTTGCCGATCTGTACAGCGGAGCGGGCACGATTACGCTGCCGCTTGCGCAGCGCGCCAGGCATGTGGTTGGCTTTGAGCTGTCGCCCGACGCGACCCGCGATGCCCGCGACAACGCGCGGCGCAACGGGATTGACAACGTGACATTCCTGTGCGAGCGCGCCGAAACCGCGCTGCCGCGGCTGGTGGGCGAGGGCTTCCGGCCGGACATCGTGGTGCTGGACCCGCCACGCAAGGGCGCCCAGCGGGAGGTGCTGTCCGCGATTGCCGAAGCCTCGCCCAGTCGCATTGTGTATGTCAGCTGCAACCCCGCCACCCAGGCGCGGGATGCCAGAATATTGACGGAATTTGGCTATCAGGCGACCGCCTGTCAACCGGTGGACCTGTTCTGCCAGACGGCGGACATCGAAAACATATTGCTTCTGGCGCGCGGGGACGCCGTGCCATGACGCTGCCGACGTTCACGAACCCTGACAACGGCCAGCACAAGCGGGTCTGGATGCTGCTCGTACCGATGATGGTCGAGCAGTTTGTCAATGTGCTGACAGGGTTTCTAAACGCCGTCATGGTGTCGCGCGCGGGCGAGGCGGCGCTGTCGGCCATTTCGCTGGTGGACACGATCACACTGCTGTTGATGCAGGTGTTCACCGCCCTGAGCGCGGGCGGCGCGATCCTCGCCGCGCAGTACATGGGCCGGCAGGATTTCGTGCACGCGCGCCGCACCGCCAACCTGACAGCGTTTATGGCGCTGGCGGTATCGCTGAGCATCGGGCTGCTTACCTGCTTGTTCAGCGTGCCAATGCTGCGTGCCATCTATCCCACAGTAACCGGCATCACGTTTGACTACAGCGTGCAGTATCTGGTCTGGTCGGCGGCGTCCTTCCCGCTGTTCGCGCTGTACGGCGTGGGCGTCAGCCTGCTGTACGCCGAGGGCAGCAGCCGCGCGTCGATGTACGCCACGCTGGCGCTGAATGCCACCAAAATCGTGGGCAACCTGGTGTTCATCAACGGGATGGGCATGGCGGTGTCCGGCGCAGGCGCCGCCACGCTGCTGGCGCGCCTGGTGGGCGCGGTGATGGTGACCAAAATGCTGCTGAACCGTAACCTGCCGCTGCACTACGCCAAGCCCTGGCTGCCCAGAGAACCGGGCGCCGCCCGGCTGATCGTGAAGGTCGCCGTGCCATCGGGGCTGGAGAACTTCCTGTTTTTATTGGCCAAACTGCTGATCGGCACGGTGATCGCCACGTTCTCGGGCGCCATGATCGCCGCCAACGCGGCGGCCAACACGATCTCCGGGTTTGTGAACATTCCCAGCGGCGCGATCAACCTGGCCACAGTAACCATTGTGGGCCAGGCCGTGGGCGCGGGTTTGTACCAGAACGCGCGGAACAGCGCCAAGCGGCTGATGAAACTCAGCTACCTGGCGCAGTTGGTGATGTGTTTGGCGCTGTTTGTGTTTGTAAAGCCGGTGACCGCCATGCTGAACCTGAGCCCGGAGGCCTTTGAGACCACCGTACAGGTGCTGCGCCTCTACTGCGTGATGGCGGTGCTGTTTGAGCCCATCGCCTTTGGCCTGCCCAACGCGCTGCGTGCGGCCGGCGATCTGCGCCACACGATGGTGGTCGCGGTCGCGTCGGCGTTTCTGGTGCGGGCGGCGTTCTCCTATCTGCTGGTGTACGGGTTCGGAATGACGGTGCACGGCATCTGGATTGCGATGTATCTGGACTGGATCGCCCGAGGCATCCTGTTTGTGCGCCGTTTCCGGGGAGACAAGTGGCTGACCAAGGCGCTGGTGTAGCCTACATATCGATGCGGTTCAGATCACGGATGTCGCTTGCCGCGGCTTCCTCGCCCACCAGGCCCACCAGAATAAAGCTTTCCGTCAGCGTATCATAGGGCAAATCGTTGAGCACGTGGAAATTTTTGATCTCCCCCGTGGAGGTCACGTGCATGCGCGGGCCGGTGCACAGATGCGGCTCGCCGTTGATCACCACGTGCTGGTCATCGCCGTAGCTGACCGGCACGTCGCGCGCGATGTACCCGCGCACGAACTGCTCCAGGTCAGCCGTGTCAATCTTCGGCTTTTCGCGGAAGCGCAGAATAAAGCCATGCCGCACGTCGCCGTGGGTGTACTCGGTGATGCCCAGCTTTGCCAGATAGCGCTCGGTCAGGTCCTCGGCGGTGTGCGCCATGCGGCGGTATTTGTTGGAGGCAAAGACCACCCGGGCAATCTCATCCGGCTCGGGGCCAAACGGGGTGGGGCGGGAGACGATGACCTCCTCCCCCACCCCCACCAGCAGCGCGGCGTTGATGTTCAGCGCCGGGTAGATCAGGTCAAAGTGCTCGATAACCACGCGCTTTCCCTTTTCAATGGCGATGCGTATGTGGTCGGCCAGCACATGTATCTGGGTGAACGCGGCTTCAAACCGCACGTCTATGTGGTAGGTGTGCGCCTGGTAAAAACCCGTGTCCTGGATGTCCAGCAGCGGCAGCGGCCGCACGTTGACGCCGTCGTCGTCGTTGGTCAGCTCCAGGCCGGGGAACATGCCCTTGATCAGCAGGCTTTTGCCGCTGCCGGCCTCCCCGATGATGCCCACCAGGCGGTCAAACGCGGTTAAGTGGCTCTGGGCGATCTGCATGCCCATCTGCAGCATGCGCGCGTAGCCGCGCGGCGCGAAATAGACACTGTACAGCGGGCTGATGCCCTGCGCCAGCATCATTATTTGGCGACCCCGATGTCATGCCTGCGCAGCGCCAGGATGCGGTTCATTTCATTGTAAACCACCATGAAGCCCTCGTCCACGCCCATGCCGGGCTTGGCCAGGATCTGGTCGGGGCTGGTGGCCATCGCGCATTGCACGCACACCTGGGCGGAGCGGTCGGTTTCGTTGCAGGTGCCGCCCTGATAGGCGCCCACGCCCTGCTGCTTGCAGTAGAGCACTGCCTCGCAGGTGTTGTGGATGCTGCCCAGGTCGGGCGTTTTGACCTGGATCATGTGGCCGGCCTTGTTGTCGGCAAAGTATTTGACATCCTCCAGCGTGTTGCACCATTCGTCGGCCACAATTTCCACCGGGATGCCCCGGCTGTCCAATTCTTGGCGCAGGCCGCGCAGGTCTCGCATCTGTTCCTCCCGGCCGTCGGAATCCATCGGGCCCTCAATGCGCAGCGCGAACGGGTGCGCGGCTTCCGCCAGCGTGGCCAGATAGTCCGCCATGCCCTTGTAGTTGGAGCAGCCGAAAACAATCCCGATCGTGCCGTATACGTCGATGTGGAAAATGGGCTTGTAGCCCTCATACGGCAGGTGCTCCAGCACGCGCTTGCGCAGCCACTTGATGTATTCCAGCAGCCCCTCGCCCTTCTGTCCGGTCTTTTCCACGCTGTTGAACAGGCCGTGCGGCAGCACGTCGGCGCCCTTCATGATCATCTTGTCGGCGTTGTCATAGCGCCCGTCGCCGGACTGGGTGAAGATGTGCAGCGGCTCCGTGCGCACCTGGGTGCCGTACTCTTTGGCGACTACATCGGCCATGGTCAGGCCCGACGCCTTGGCCACCGCGTCCAGGATGGCCTGGCTGACGCCGTAGCGGATCGCGGTGTGCAGGCGCTTGCCGGCCACCTGCATCTGGTCGATGTCCGTAGCCAGCCTGCGGAAGCTGTCAGCTTCCTGGCCGATCAGATGCTGCGCCACATCGTTCTCAATCACCGGGATAAAGGTATCCGCCAGGAACAGCGGGTCGCGCCCGCCGGCGCCGGAATACTGCACGGCCGCGCAATCACCCCAGCCAATCTGCCCGTCCTCCAGCACGATCTGCACGCTGACCGACTCGCCCGCCTGGCGGATTTTGCTGAACCCGGGCGTCTGCGGAGCGCCCACATACAGCGATCCGTCGGCCCTTGCCCCTGCCTTGATGGCCTTTTGGTCGTCAAAATAAAACCCCGTCCGGCCCGCCGAACACACCACATGCTTGATCTTCATCTTTCCCTCCGTCATCCGCGCGGCCTGCCGACCAGGCGGCTCTTGCTGATTGCGTATATGTCGTCAATGACCATCTGGAACGAAACCTCGCGCTTTTCGTGCCGGGCGCGCTGGGCGATTTTGTCCTTGTGGAACGCCTTGAGCCGCTCGTCAAACGGCAGCTTGCCCACGTCCAGCAGGCGCACCGCGCCCTGATCATCCCGCGCGGGCAGAATCTTGCCGGCGTTAAAGCGGCTGGGTGCAAACGGCACGTCAATCACGCCCGCTTCAAAGGCGCGCACGGTGCCCACGGCGATGTCGCCATCGCCCAGCTCCAGCGTCTTTTCCACGATGCAGCGCGTCTCGTCCAGAATGATCTGTATCTCCGCTTCCAGCGCGGGATCGTCGGACAGCTGCTGGTCGGCGAGCATCGAGATCAACTGCCGTGTGGCGCGCAGCCCGGCAGCGTTGGCTTCCTTGGTGGGCACGCCCATCGCCTCATGCGGCGACTTGACGATGACCTTGGTGGCTTTGGACAAGGCCGCCGCGGCGCTGCCCCAGCAGATCACGCCAAACGCCTTGGCTTCATCCTGCGGGAAACCGCCCATCCACTGGTGCAGCACGGTGCTAACCTCGCAATCCTTGTAGCCAAAGCGCTCCAGGTATTCCCTGGTTTGTTTGTCCAGCGCGCGGATGGCGGCAACGTCTTGCAGCAGGTTGCCCAGCTGCCCGTAGCCCACCGTGATGTTGCGCACGCCCTGTTCGGCCGCCAGCAACGCCTCGATGATGGCCACCGCGTTGGAGATGCTGGGCGGCACCAGCGTGCCGGTCAGCGGGCCGAACGGCTCGCGGTTGATGGACACGCCGTTTTCCTCATACAAGCCGACCAGGCGGTCAACGTACTGCCAGGTCAGCAGCGTGTGTTCGATGGACACGTTCTTGGCGTACGGGATGTTGTAGGAGATGCCGCCGCCCTCAAAGCTGGTGAAGCCGCCGGCCAGCGAAATTTCGCACAGCAGGCGCGCGTCCGGCGTGCCATGACGGATCTGCACCGGGGCGGTGACCGCGCTGGTCACCTGGCGGCAGCCTTCCACGCCGTGGTTGACCGCCGGGAAGCCGTTGAGCATCGCCTTGCCGGTGGCCTGGGACTCCTTGATGCCGCGCTCGGCGTCCGAATAGCGGTTCAGGCGGGTGTAGCTGTCAATGGTGGTGGGCAGCAGGTCGGCCTCGCCCTCGGTTTCCAGGTGTTTGAGCAGCGCGATGTGCTCGGCGATCAGCGGTACGCCTGCGCGCGGCTGGATCAGTGTGACGCGGTTCTTGACCGCCTCATTGAGCTTGTTCACAAACCGCTTCTCGGGCGCGATGGCCTTCTGATAGGCCAGCGCTTCGTCCAGGTCGACCTGCGCGCCCGTGGGCCATGCCGCAAGAACCTCCTTACGGAGCTGTGAGAATTCCTCCAGGGTCCATTTTTTATTGGCCAGCTGCATGGTTTACATCCTTTCCGAATTGTTCTTTGAGTATATGGAAGGCCGCGGTTTGATCGTACCCGGCCAGCAAGCCCATGGATGCAAGGATATATCTGTCGTCCACCAGGATCTCGGGCGTTTTGGGCAGCAGCGCGGCAGGGTCGTTGACCGCCAGCGCTTCCGCCATGATCTCTTGTGTGCGCTTGGAATAGATCATCGTGCCGCCGGTGACAATCAGCTTGGCGATGTGGGTCAAATCCTTGCCCTCCTGGCGGAACACCGCGCCCATCGGGGTGTACACCTGCGTCAGCGTGCCCGCGTGGCGCAGCAGGCCGGTGCGCACGGCCAGCACGGCCAGGGCAAAGTCCAGCGCCTCAAGCTCCTCGGTTTGCGGCAGCAGGGACGCGTCCTCGTGGATGCGCTGGAGCAAATCCTGCACCACGTCTTTGGACAGGCCGCTTACCTCCACCACGACGTCCAGCCCCGCCGCTTGCACCACGCCGGCCGCGCCATACCGCATGCCGATATCGCCTTCCACCGTGCGCTTGACATACGGTTCCCGCAGGCCGTGCAGCAAGGTGGTGGGCGCAGAGGGCAGGCCGCGGGCGATGGAGTATACGTCGGTGGTCGCCCCGCCTACGTCCACGGCCATCAGCTCGCCGATGCCCTTGTGCTCCGGCGTGCCGTCCGCAAGCAAGGTGAGGGCCGCCATCACCGCGGCCGGGGTGGGCATCAGAATGCCATCAACCAGCGCCATCTCCCGGGACAGCCCCTTGCCCAGGATAATCCGCTCCAGAAACACGCTGCGGATGATCTCCTGCGCCGGGCGCACATTGAGCGCGTTGAGCGTGGGCATCACGTTTTCGGTGACATAGGCGGGCTTGCCCGCCGCGCGCAGGATGTCCGCGCATTCGTCCTGCGCGGCCCGGTTCCCCGCCACGATGACGGGAAAATCCCCCGGCACCTTTGCCAGCACCTTGGCGTTGCTGGTGATCACGGCCCTGTTGCCGCCGTCGGTGCCACCGCTGAGCAGCACGATGTCGGGCTGCTGGCGCGCGATGGCCTCGCCGTCGGCGCGGGTCATCTCATAGGCATAGGTGGCAATCACCTTGGCGCCCGCCCCAAAGGCGGCAAAGCGCGCTGCCTTGGCGGTCAGCGCGGGCACCAGCCCCACGGCCACCATGCGCAGCCCGCCGGCAGCGCTGGAGCACGCGAGCCGGGCCTGGTAATCCAGGGCGCCGGTTTTCCCTTCCAGTTTGGCCAGCGCGCTGGCCAGCCCCTCGGAGAGATCGGTGGCGGCGGTGGTAAAATCCTGCGCGGTGGCGATCACGCGCGCGGACGCGGTATCCACCGCCGTTACTTTTGTGTAGGTTGAGCCAAAGTCAATCGTGAGAACAGGATGCATTTTATTGTCCGAGCAAGTCTTCCCGCAGGGCCTGGATGGTGGTTTCCGGCGATGTGCCCGGCCCGAACACCCGGTTGAAGCCCATGTTGTGAAAGCGCTTTTCCACTTCCTCAAAGGGCTGTTTGCCCACCACGATGTTGCCGCCCACATACAAAAGGATGCCGGTCAAGCCGGCTTCATCACACTTTTCGCGCAGGCCCTGGCAGTCCAGCTCCCCATGGCCGTACAGGGAGGAAACCAAGATCGCGTCGGCCGCGGATTCCACCGCCGCGTCAATGAACTCCTCCTGCGAAACCATCACGCCCAGGTTGATCACGTCAAAACCGGCCTCCCGGAAGGCATGGTTCAAAATCTGGTTGCCCACGGCATGCACATCCGCTCCGATGACCCCCAGCACCAGCTTTTTCCCGTTTTGCATATATTGGTCCTCCATATTCTTTTCAATGCCATGATAGTAGTTGCAGGGCAGGTTGTCAAACCGTTGCCGTGATCAAACCACCTGCCCGGCGGCGTCAGCGCACAGGCGTCGCGCGGCGTGAAGCAGCTCGTCCGGCGCCGCGCGGCGCAGGATCAGGGGCACAAAGCTCAGGGTCAGCTGGATGGCCGCATGCCCGCGCCGCAGGCCGGTGATGGCAAGCAGTACATCCGCAATGCTGTCAGGGTCAGCGGCTTCGCCCCGCTCCTCCAGCAGACGCGCCGCAGCCAGCGCCGCTCCCAGCGCGATGAAAGCCGGGGTGATGCCCTGATCCATCGCGTACAGCATCGCGCCGATCAGACGGTCGCTTTTACCCAGCTTGCGCTCGATGTCAGCCCCCACGCGCTGGCAGGTGTCCCCCAGCGCCCGGTTTGAAAATCGCAGCAGCAGGTCATCGATGTGGGTGCACAACGGCGCGATGGGCTGTTCGTACCCCGCGTGCAGCGCCAGCGCGCTTTCCAGCATGGCATTCTGCACGATCAGCTGGATGGCGGAGTCCTGGATGGCGTCGGCCACCAACGCGTGTCCG
>JAGVSV010000081.1 GCA_019137115.1 Bacillota bacterium | reverse complement strand
GCCCCGAGGGGAGCGGCTGAAAACCTTTGGCGGCACTGCCTCCGGCCCGGAGCCGCTGATGGAGATGTTCCAGGGCTTTGATGACGCGCTCAAAAACCGCATTGATCCTTCCCTTAGACCCATCCAGCAGGACGGAAAAGGATACGGCCGGGTGCGTCCCATCCATATCCTGGACATCGGAGACCTGATCGGGCACAACGTGGTGTCCGGGGGCGTGCGCCGCACCGCGCTGCTGTTCCTGTTTGACGTCAATGACAATGAGTGTCTGTTTGCCAAGTATGGCGTGAACGGGTTTTGGTCTGAGGAGCACCTGGCGCAGCATGCCGCGGTACGCGCCCAGCTGGAGAAGATGGGCATTGCCATCCCGCGCTGGTTTGACAATTTCGACGCCAACGGCAAGCAGCCGCGGCCGCAGATTGCCCATCGCCGGCTGTCCAACAATTCGATCGGCTTTTATGAAAAGCCTTCGGATGACTTCATGGATCTTGTGTTTCTGATGCTCAAGCTGGATGGCGAGCCAGGTTTTATCAACATGCAGGCCGCAGGCAAGCGCCGGGACAACATGCATGGCACCAACCCCTGCGGGGAAATCTTGCTGGATAACAAGCAGCAGTGTAACCTGACCACCGTTAACCTGAAGGCGTTCAGCCAGGACGGGAAGGTGATCGGCCGGGATGAACTGCTCAAGGCACAGGCGCTTTCCACCCGCGCTGGACTCCGTATGGCGCTGCTGGACCTGGAGCTGCCGGAGTGGGATTTTTGCCAGAAGCGCGACCGGCTCACCGGTTGCAGCCTGACCGGGTTTGAGGATGCCACGGCCCGGATGACGGCGGACGAGAAAGCGCAACTGCTCCAGGGCCTGTCCGCGGAAGCATGCGATGTCGCCGATCAGTACGCGCGTCACCTGCGCATCCCCACGCCGCTGCTGGTTACCACGGTCAAGCCCGAGGGCACGCTGTCGCTGGTGGCGGGCGGGGTGTCACCCGGCTTGCACGACGCGCATTCGCCGTATTTTATCCGCCGCATCCGCATTTCAGCGGACGACGCGTTGGGCAAAGCGGCGCTGGCGATGGGATGGACCGTGCATCCGGAGATCGGCACGCCGGACAACGATATCGCCAAAGCGCGCACGCTGGTTATCGACTTCCCCGTTGCCTCCGGCGCGTTGCGCACAAAGGACGACGTGACGGCACTGGAGCAGCTAGAACGGTACCTGATGTTTCAGAAAGACTATACGCAGCACAACTCCAGCAACACGATCACGGTGCGGCCCGACGAATGGGAAGCGCTGCGCAACCGCATCGCTGCGGTATGGGACGAGTTCGTTGGCGTTTCCTTCCTGGCGCTGGACGGCGGAACGTACCAGCTGGCGCCCTATGAGGCAATCACAGAGGAAGAATACCGTGCGCTGGACGCGGCGTTCAAGCCGTTTGACCCGGATGTGCTGCAACAGTTTGAGGTGGTAGGCGTGTCCGACCTGGACGAGGATGACCCGGATTGCGCCACCGGCGCGTGCCCCATCCGGTAACCGCCTATCACCCATGAGCAAGCCCTTCCGCGGGGCTTGCTTTGTTTTACACAACGGCATGCACGATTGTCGGTTGCCTATGGTATAATCACAAAAAAGGCAGCGCAAGGGAGGCGATGGGTTGGCACCGGAGGTCTATGAACTCGTCGCCATGGGCATGCGGTACTGGTTTGTTTTTCTGGGGGCGCTGATCGCTATCAGCTGTTGGCGCTGGCTGCGCGCTGACAGCAGGGCGTACCAGGATGCCCTGTCGCTGTTGCCGGATGCCGGGCTGGTCGGCGAGCTGGTGGACATGGCGACCGGTGAGAGCATCCCGCTTCCGCGGGAGGGCACGCTGGGTTCAGGCAGTGCCTGTGACATGCGGGTGGAAGGCTTGCGCAAGCGCGAGGTATCCCTGGAGTTTGAGGAGGGAAAGGGCGTTAAGGTCATTCCGCTGCGCGGTTCGCACCCCGTCACACTCGATGGCGCGCCGGCCCGCAATGGGTCAGCGTTGCACGGCACGCGTATCGCGATCGGGGACCGGCGATTCCGCGTGCGCCTGTTTGCGGGCTTGGATGTGCCCGATCGCGTTGTTGCCGCGCCACAGCACGAACACGAATGGGCAGACCAAGCGCTGCATGAAGCGCAGGATGCCGTGTACGAAAACGATGGTGTAAGCTTCGAGCATGATGCCGAAACCGGTCATGACGTCGACCCCGATGGCGCGATGGAAGCCATGCCCCCGGAAGCGCCGCAAGCCGTACAGGAGAATGTGAGCCAGCAAACCTGGCAGTACGCGATCCCACCGGAATGGATGCATCTGCGGCCTTCCGACGTTGACGGCTCCAATGAGGCAGAACCGCAGGCAGTTCAACGTCCTCCCCGC
>JAGVSV010000215.1 GCA_019137115.1 Bacillota bacterium | reverse complement strand
AGGGGCGCAGCGGCAGCGGCGTGGGCACCGACGGATACCCATAGCTGGCGATCCCGATGCGCACCATGTCAAACCATGCGTCCTGCCTTGTCAGCGCGGCCGCGCTGGCAGCGGCGTGCACGATTAACCCCTCCGGCAAAAGCGCGCGCAAATCTGCAAAGCGGCTGAGTTGGCGGTCGGTGAACGTTTGATCCGGATTGTCCGCATCCGCCAGGTGCGTGAACACACCCGACAGCGCCACATTGGGCGATGCCGCAAGCGCGTCCAGACACGAACGAACTTCGTCCGCAGTCCTGGCGCCGATGCGCCCCATGCCGGTGTCCAGCTTCAGGTGCACGTGCGCCGCCTTGTGAAGCGACACTGCCGCTTCCTGAACGGCCAGGATGCCAGCGCTGTCCGCAACCGTCATGGTCAGATTGTGCGCCACGCAGGCAGACGCGCCACGCGCGTTGACCGTGCCCAGCACCAGCACGGGCACCGACACACCCGCCTCCCGCAGCGCAACGCCTTCCTCCGCGGTCGCCACCCCGAGCCAATCCGCACCGGCTGTCACCGCAGCCCGGCTGATCTCCACTAGGCCGTGGCCATAGGCGTTGGCCTTGACCACGACCATCAGCTGTGTGTCCGATGCAAGATGCGAGCGTAGCAGGCGGACATTATGCCGGAAGGCAACCAGATGGACCGAAAACCGGGTGGTTCTGCACGCGATCAAAGGCAATCCGCAGGGTGACCCCCTCTCCGATTTGGTTAGGCGCCATGGGTGGCGTGAACATCGCCATTGTAGCACAGGTGGGCGGCCACGCCAATGATGTATATGCTGCGCATATAGGGTGTGTCGCCTGCGGCAATATGAAGTTTCGTTGCGTCGGATGTAGTGTCGGCTTCTCAAACAATGAATATGGCAGTGATGGCGCAGCGAGGCGGGCGCCCAACTGGTCGATGAACGCCCGCCTGTTTTGTAATGGGAAAGTTAGGTTTTGTTCACGGTTATGGCGTGGGCAGCAGTTCGATCGGTTTGGCTTGCTCCTGTCCGTCCGCCTGGCTTTCACTTTCCTCGGCTACCATCAGGTAGACCTGCAGGCTGGCCGGGCTGCGGCCGCTGCCTTCCAGTGGGAAGACCAGCGTGTGTCCATCCGGGCCAACATCCTGGCCTTGCGTGCGCAATACGGTGCCCTGGTCATCCTTGACCACTACATCGTACCAGGCATCATCACCCAGATCGCGGAAAGCTTCATCGGACGTGATCATCAGCGTTGCGCCCATGGCGGTGGCGTCGACCGTTATCTGTACGTCCCGGCCATCCAGTACGCCGGTTCCGGTGAAGCGCTTGATTTCGGATGCGGTGCGTTGCACCCGGGCGGCCATCACGCCGGCGTCCTGGCGGTCACCGCTTTGGATGTATCCGAACGTGCCGTCAAAGTAGAAGTAGGTGGTGCTTTGATGCAGCGCGATCTGTACGTCGAGAAACTCCTTGTCCTGCGCTTCCTGGGGCAGCGGGAATACGTACTCGCGGATGGCGTAGCGGGCGCCCTCGGGGGTGACATCGTTGGCCTCCGAATCCGGGGGCAGCTCGATGCCGTCCTTGGTTGCGGTGTGGTCGCTGGGGAAGACTTCGTGCACAACGACCCCCGCAGGCCGTCCGGCGGCTGCCGCCCTGCCAAAGGCCGCGGCAGCTTCACCCGCACGGGTGTCGGGAACGGGCAGGCTGCCCTCGACCTTCTGCATGGCGGCCAGCTGCTCCGGGGTGGGGTCATAGACTTCGGCGCGGGTGGCGTTGGTGATCTCGTAGGCGATCATCAGCGATGTGCCGTCATAGTATCCGCCAGTGATGGCGGCCGTGGTCTTGCCCAGGGTGACGCTTTCCAGCGACACCACCGACTGCGCCTCCAAGGTGGACTGCGGCGCGATCTTTGCGTACCGCTCGTCCTGCTTTCCGAAGTAATCAAACAGGTTCAGGCTGGCGGCCAATGCCACGCCGATCAGCAAGAATACCGATACCAGCGCGAACACCAGCCCCGCGGTTAGCTTTCGTTTCACAATGGGTTCCTCCTTCTTCTGAATGGACGTCATGATCCGCGCCCTGCGCGCGGGGTCGGCTTTCAGAAAGGAGAGCCGCCTGTCCAGGGCCCCTGAAACCTCCTTTGGGTCAATCTTCATGGTACCAAGCCTCCAATTCCCTGTGTAGTATTGCTTGCGCCCTCTTGAGGCGGTGGTAGACGGTGGATCGGGAGATGCCCAGCACCTGCGCTGTTTCATCGGCGGTCATCCCCTGGTACCAGTGCAGCAGAACGATTTCCCGGATGGCGGGCCGCAGCTTCATGACGGCTTTGGTCACCGTGTCATCCCAGGTTGCATCCCAAGCACCTTGCTCGGGCAAGGTTTCAAGACTCGTCGACCGGTCGACGCGCCGAAACCACGCGCTGCGCCGTACATCCTTGCACGTGTTGATCGCAATGCGCATCAGCCAGGTTTTTTCATTGGATGCCCTGCCGGAAATTGTCGTACCCTCTCCAGGCCTTCTGAAAGGTCTCCTGCACCGCATCCTCTGCCAGCGCCACGTCGTTCAGATACGCAAAGCACATCCGAAGCAAGGGCTGTTCCCAGCGCACCATGGCTTCCTCCAGCCAAGCGCCGCGCTCATCCTTCTGCAAAGATCCACGCTCCTTTCATGTATTAGACGACATGGAGGGACAAACCGTCCGAACCACTGGCAAAGGGATTTCCATTGTCATGTCAATCCTCATGCTGTTCTGTGTTTGGAGCTTGCCAAGTTCATGGGCCACATCATCACCATACTGTATCTCCGTCGTTCCTGCCCCGTCGTATCCCCCACGTCAAGGCCCGCTTTGACGTGAAAGGAGGAGCGGCGGAGCGGGCGAGCGGTGGTTTCTTCGCAAAAAAACCGCCGCGAGCTTAGCGCAGCCCGCGACGACGTGGTGGATGGGGGTGGATTCGAACCACCGAAGTCTGTGACGGCAGATTTACAGTCTGCTCCCTTTGGCCACTCGGGAACCCATCCATGGAGCTGGTGAAGGGACTTGAACCCGCAACCTGCTGATTACAAATCAGCTGCTCTGCCAATTGAGCTACACCAGCAAAGCCCAACAGCAGGAATGTGGCGACCCGGAAGGGGCTCGAACCCTCGACCTCCAGCGTGACAGGCTGGCATTCTAAACCGACTGAACTACCGGGCCACAGTAAGTGGTGGGCCTTCAGGGACTTGAACCCCGGACCAACCGGGTATGAGCCGGCCGCTCTGACCAACTGAGCTAAAGGCCCATGACCGATGTCCACCCTGCTTAAGGAAAGTGGTGACCCCGAGGGGACTCGAACCCCTGTTACCGCCGTGAAAGGGCGGTGTCTTAACCGCTTGACCACGGGGCCCCTTGGTGTCGCTCCGGTGAAGGGAACTGGTCGGGGTGAAGGGATTTGAACCCCCGGCCCCATGCTCCCAAAGCACGTGCGCTACCAGACTGCGCTACACCCCGAAGGACCCACATGCCAAACCAGCGACAAATCGCATTCTACCGTACGGCGCAGCGCCCTGTCAAGCCCTGCGTAAAGTTTTTCCGCTGCGCGGGCAGAAAGTGAAAGCCCGCCGGCGGCTTTCCACGGGCGGGCGTGTTATTTGGTGGATGCGGATTACACAACCGGCGGTTCGGGGGTGACGGGGATCATGCCGGGCATGATGGCCATCAGCACAAAGTTGAGGATGAACAGGCCGGTCGCCACCCACAGGATGGGCGAGATCTCGCGGGCTTCGCCTTTGACGACCTTGACCAGGCAGTAGACGATGAACCCGGCGGCGATGCCATAGGAGATGCTGTAGCACAGCGCCATGAAGATGCCGGCGAAGAACGCGGGGATGGCTTCCGACAGGTCGCTCCACTTGATCTCGCTGAAGGCGGCCAGCATCATGATGCCCACCACGACCAGCGCGGGGCCGGTGGCGGCGTTGGGGATGGCGCTGGCAAACTGGGCAAGGAAAGCGCTTAATGCAAAGCAGATGGCGACCACGACGCTGGTCAACCCAGTGCGTCCGCCCACGCCGATGCCGGCGGCGCTTTCCACATAGGTGGTGGTGTTGGAGGTGCCGACGATTGCGCCCACCGAGGTGGCGATGGCATCGGCAAACAGCGCGCGGTCCATCTTGGACTTGAAGCCCGAGCTGGTCTGCATCGTGCGCTCGTCTTCCTCGCTGAAGATGCCGGTGCGCCGGCCGGTGCCGATGAAGGTGCCAATCGTGTCAAAGGTATCCGTCAGGCTGAACGCGAAAATGGTGATCAGCACCAGCGGCAGTTTGGCCATGTCGTTAAACAGGGAGGGGATGCCCTCGGCGGTGAAGATCACGCCAAAGGTGGTGGGGAGCTTGGACGCCGCCTCGCTGAAGGTGATTGAGTTGCCGGTGTTGGTCACCCCAAACGGGATGCCGATCAGCGTGGACAGGATGATGCCGATCAGGATGGCGCCGCGCACCTTGAGCAGCAGCAGCACGAACGTGACAAACAGGCCGATCAGGAACACCCACAGCGCCGGCTGGTTAAGCACCGCCATGGCCGGCACCGCGCCGCTGATGTCGATGACCTTGCCGTTGAGCAGGCCCAGGTAGGCGATGAACACGCCGATGCCGCCGCCAATCGCGTTTTGCAGGCTGTGCGGAATGGCCTTGATGATGTGCTTGCGGATCTTGGTTACCGTGATCAGGATGTTGATGATGCCGCAGATGAACACCATGGACAGCGCCTGCTGCCAAGTGAACTGGAGGGCAAACACAACGGTGAACACAAAGAAGGCGTTCAGGCCCATGCCGGGTGCCTGCGCGTAGGGTACATTGGCAAACAGGCCCATGACCAGCGTGCCGATGATCGCAGAGATGATCGTGGCCAGGAACACTGCGCCCCATTCCATGCCCGATTCGCTCAGGATGGATGGGTTGACGACGATGATGTACGCCATTGCAAAGAACGTGGTAAGCCCCGCCAGGATCTCCGTGGTGACCGTGGTGTTGTTTTCCTTCAGCCTGAACATCTTTCTTCCTCCGTTTTTGTCAGTAGGAACGGCGACAGTATAGCAGATGTTTGTAGCGTGTCAAGCAAATTCCGGAACATTTGACACTTAACAAGCAGGAATGTTCGTACAATCGTTTTGACGGTGTATGTTCAGGATGTTATGATGACAAAAACAGTTCGGAGGGAGCCCTCATGCGCCCACGCATCAGCCTGCTGGCCACCGGCGGCACCATCGCCAGCCTTGATTCCCCGGACGGGCTGGCGCCGGCCATTCCTGCCAAGGACATTCTTGCCATGTCACTCGCGCTGTTGGTTGATGCCAACGTCTGCGCGCAGGATGTATTCACCCTGGATTCCAGCAACATACAGCCTGAGGAGTGGCAGGAGCTGGCGCGCGCAGTGCGCAGGGCAGCAAAGAATTCCGACGGCATCGTGATCACGCACGGCACGGACACGATGGCGTATACGGCTTCGGCGCTGTCATTCATGCTGCTGGGGCTGGACAAACCGGTGGTGCTGACGGGGTCGCAGCTGCCGCTTACCCATCCGCTGTCGGACGCGTCCAACAATCTGGCACAGGCGTTCGCCGTGGCGCGGCAGGCGCCGCCGGGCGTGTACATCGCGTTCCACCACAAAGTGATCTATGGCACGCGGGCGGTCAAGATGCGCACACTGGGCTTTGACGCATTTGACAGCATCAACGCGCCGGCCGTCGGTTTTTTTGACGCGGACGGCTTACATCTTTCCCGCGCTCAGGCCCCAGTGGTGCAGGTGCCCCACAGCGCGCCGCCCGAACAGCTGGACGCCCGGGTGTTCCTGCTCAAGCTGGTGCCAGGCACCGATCCCTCGATCTTCCAGCACATTGTGGACAACGGCTACCGCGGGCTGGTGCTGGAAGCTTTTGGGCTGGGCGGGTTGCACTACATCCGGCGGAACCTGCTGGAGAGCCTGGCGCTTGTGGCGGACAAGGGTGTGCTGACACTGGTCACCACGCAGTGTTTATACGAAAAAGCCGACTTCTCGGTGTACGAGGTCGGCCGCAATATACTGGGCAACAACGTCTATGGGGCGCACGACATGACATCGGAAGCCGCGCTGACCAAATTGATGTGGGTGCTGGGGGATCCCGCGCGCAGGCCGCTGTTGACGCAATGTCTGTGCCACGAGATGGGCTGCGCCTGAGCGGCTATTCCCCGGGCAGAAGCGGCGACAACGCCGGGATGTGTTTGCGCACAAGGTATTTACCCCACGCCAGCGTTTCGCGGAAGTGGTTTTTGAGCCAGTATTCCTGCTTGGTCAGGCTGGGGCTGCCCAGCGGCTCCATCTCCAGGTCGCGGGCGATCGCCATTGCGCGCGGCAGATGGTAATCGCTGGTCACGATCAGCATGCGTTTGGTATTGGGCGGCAGCAACTGGATGGCGTTTTCGATGTTCTGCTGGGTGCTTCGGGCCTGATCCTCCTGTAAGACCATGTTCTCCGGCACGCCGCGCGCGACAAGCCAGCTTTGCATGACGCTGGCCTCGGTGGCGGGTTCATCCGCCCCCTGCGCGCCGGACACCACAATGGGCATGGGCTGCGCCTGGTAGCGCGCCAGCGCCTCGGCCAGGCGCAACTCCAGCTGCACGCTGGGCGTGCCGTCCGGCAACACCTGCGCGCCCAATACAATCATGGCGTCTGCCTGGCCCTGCGCGCGCACCTGCGCTTTTTCCTGCCACCACAGGTAGCCGAACAGCACAAAGAAAGCCACCACGGCCAGCACGCCCAACCCCACGATCACACGAAACAACGACCTTATCCCCCCACGACGCTTTCTTCTGGCCATATGCCCTCCAACGGTTACAGCAGATTCTGCTGCCGGAAACTGAACACCTCATTGGGTGCGACGATGACATGGTCGGTCAGCTGGATGGACACGCCGGCAAGCATCGCGGAAAGCGCCTCGGTCAGGTCGCGATCCGCTTTGGATGGGGCGGCGCTGCCTTGCGGGTGGTTGTGAGCCAGCACCGCGCTGGCCGCGCCGCAGCGCAACAGGGCAGCCATGATGCGCCTGGGGTAAACCGCGGTTTCCCCCTCATCGCCCTGCGAAACATGCGTGACCGCGAGCACCCGGCGGGCGGCATCCAGCCCGATCACGTACAGCTGCTCATACCGCTCGCCCAGCAGCAACGCTTCGCAGTACGACTGGATGTCCGCCTGCGTCTGCATCTGCCTGGGTTTGTCCGCCACGCTTTGCCGGTAGGCGCGGAAGAGCGGCACCATCATGGACAGCAGCACCGCCGCCCGTTCCCCTACGCCCTCCACGGTGCGCAAATCCTCCGGCGCAGCCTGCAGAACCGCGTGCAGTGAGCCAAAATGCGCAATCAGACGGTGCGCAAGCGGGTTCACGTCGCGCCGCGGGATCGCGTACATCAGCAACAATTCCAGCACCTCATGGGGCGCGAAGCCCTCCAGGCTAGCGGTCAAATACCGTTGGCGCAGGCGCTCCCGGTGGCCGGTATGCGGCGTGACCGCCTCAGACGCGCTGGACACGGTTACAGCGTTTTCTGGTAGTTGCGGTACACGCGGTACTGTTCGCCGCCGGTGATCAGGGAGTTGTTGATGGATACGCTGTGTGTTTCGTCCACGGTGGAACCCTCGATATTCCGGATCCCCAGCTGCTTTGCGCCCAGCACGGCGTGGTACACCAGCACCGCGTTGACCGCCTTGTTCTGGAACTCGGGCACCACGTACTGCATCGGGCAGCGCACGGTGTCAATGCGGTCCAGCGCCAGGCGCCCCATCAGCCAGCCCCAGGGCGTGTTGCTGCCGCGCAGGCGCTTGAGCACCCGGTTATAGTCCAGCAGGCCGATCACCAGGCCGATGGGCCGGTTTCCGGCATAGGCCATCCACGCGATTTCGGAGCGGAAAAACGGGCGCACGCGGTTGAGCAAGGTCGCGATGTCCTCCGGCGTGGGCAGATAAGCCCCCGGCTCCTCCGGCATGGCGTCGCTGATCACGGTGGCGATGTCGCGCGCCAGCCGCGTAAGGTTCTGCTTGTTCAAATCAATGGGCCTCACCCGGAACCCGAAGCGCTTCTGTGCGCGCTCAGCGATTGGTTCGATGCGGTCAATGGCGGCTTCGTCCGTGCGGATCAGATACGCCAGATAATCCCGCTCTTTGGTAAATCCGTACGCTGTCAGGTAATCGGCGTAATAGGGCGGGTTGTACGGGTTGTACAGAACGGGTGGGCCGTCAAACCCTTCCACCAGCAGGCCGCGGTTGAGCATGTCGTACGAGGGCGCAACCGGCCCCATCAGCCGGGTCACGCCGTGTTCCTTTAAAAACGCCGTCGCCGCGTCCAGCACGGCGCGGGCATAGTCCATGTTTTCGTAGGTTTCAAACAGGCTGAAATATCCCTGGGCTTCGCCCACCTGCGCGTTGCGGCGCGTGTCAATGCCAGCTAAAACCCGGGCGACGGGCTTGTCGTCCTCGTACGCCAGGAAAAACCGCTGCACGCCCTGGCTGAACAGCTCATTGTCGCGGTTGGTCAACAGCCGCGTCAGTTCGCCGCGCATCGGCGCCACCCAGTTGGGGTCATTGCGGTATAAATCAAAGGGCAGTTGGATAAAGGGTGCAAGCAGCGCCGCGGTGGGTTTCACGATGTCAACGTGGATCATGCACGCGCCCTCCTTTTTCGGAATTCCTGATGCGCATTATAGCATAACCAAAGGCCCCGTGGACAGCGCGTCCGACGGGGCTCGGGTTGTGCGCAGAACGGTTACCGGTACGCAGGCAACCAGTCGCCGTGCGCGGCGATCAGGTCATCGCACAGGGAGACGATGTCATCCAGCGACAGCTCGCTGCTGGTGTGCGGATCGAGCATCGCGGCCTGGTAGATATGCTCCTTCTTCAAGGTTCTGGCCGCCTCAATGGTCATCAGGTGCACGTTGATGTTCGTGCGGTTAAGCGCCGCCAGCTGCTCCGGCAGGTCGCCCACGATGGTCGGCACCACGCCGGAACGGTCGACCACGCAGGGCACTTCCACGCAGGCGTTTCGCGGCAGGTTGGTGATGGAGCCATGGTTGAGCACATTGCCGCCGATCTTGACCGGATTGTCGGTCTCCATCGCGTCCAAAATGTAGCTGGCGTATTCCTGCGTGCGCACGTGTGAAAGTTCGGGGTTGTTGACCAGGGAATCGCGCATGTGCGCCCATTCCTCGATTTGATGCACGCACCGGCGCGGATATTCGTCCAGCGGAATGTTGAACCGGTCAATCAACTCGGGGTATTTGTCCTTGATGAAATAGGGCGTATATTCCGCGTTGTGCTCGCTGGACTCCGTGATGTAGTAGCCAAAGTGCTTCATCAGCTCATAGCGCACCATATCGGAATGCTTGCCGGTTTCCTTGTACTGGTTGTAGTGGCTATGGATGCGCTCAACCCAGCGCTCCGGCAGTTCGCCATATTTCTCGGTGTACAGCGCGATGGTTTTTTCCGGAGAATCCATCTCCAGCTTGCCGAGGTTCTTCAGCGCTGCCCGGCGCTTGATCTCCGGGTAGAGGTCCTGCCCGTCCCTGGTGATCTCCAGCAGCCATGCCTGGTGGTTGATGCCGGCGATCTTCCACTGGATGTTCCCGTCGTCCATGTTCAGCGCCCGCAGCAGCCCGCTGGCGCAGCCCTGCACGCTGTGGCACAGGCCAACGGTTTTGACGTTTGACAGCGTGAGCATCGCGCCGGTCAGGCTGGCCATGGGATTGGTGTAGTTCAGGAACCACACGTCCGGGCACACTTCCTCCATGTCGCGCGCAAAATCCAGCATCACCGGGATGGTGCGCAGCGCGCGAAAAATGCCTCCGATGCCCAGGGTGTCGGCAATCGTCTGCCGCAGGCCATACTTCTTGGGCACCTCAAAGTCGGTGATCGTGCAGGGGTCATAGCCGCCCACCTGGATGGCGTTGACCGCGTACTTGGCGCCGCGCAGCGCTTCCTTGCGGTTTTCCGCCCCGCAGTACGCCCTGATCGTGGCGTGCCCGCCCAAATTGCGGTTGATGGCCTCCAGCATGCGCCGGGATTCCTCCAGGCGCGTGGAATCAATGTCGTACAGCGCGATTTCGCTGTCTCTAAGCGAGGGCGTCAGCATGCAGTCGCCCAGCACGTTTTTGGAGAAGATGGTCGAGCCCGCGCCCATGAACGTAATTTTCGGCATGTCGGTTGTCCTTTCGTTGTTTATCCCTTAATGGCGCCCATCATCACGCCCTTGACAAAGTACCGCTGCAGGAACGGATAGATGACCAAAATCGGGACGGTGGAGATAATGACGGTGCAGTATTTTATCCGCTACGGCTGTACAACCCCGTCAGCAGCCGTATAAAGGATCAATGAGTAACAAGCGGGTATACGCTGGGTGAACATTTCTCTTTTGCAAACGCAGTGTACTCAATCCGTGCGGTTGTGTCAACTGCGCGTCTCGTTGCTGCGAT
>JAGVSV010000173.1 GCA_019137115.1 Bacillota bacterium | reverse complement strand
TTTAATACAATCGTCGTAGAATGTTTTCTGCATGTTTTATCGAAAAAGGCACGATGTTCCTTTTGATGATGCAGAAACGTTTCTTACCGCAGGTTTTGGCGGGCGGGTCTATTCATATTATTCTCGGGAAAAACTTCCCATTTTGACGATTTCTTTTTTTGGTATCGAATTCTCTTTATATTACAAGGCTTTCCGCAGATATCTTTTCCTGCGCGGAAAATCCGACCATTCATGTCTTTCAAGCAAACTTTCTTTAGCGCCGGATTTATCGTTGAAAAGCGTGATGGCACAAGGGATTCGCGCCAAATCATCTATCGATAGCGTAACTAAGGGAGCCTTGGGGATGTGAAAGTAACTTCAATAGATGGCAAGCGGAAGCGGGCCGCGTTTCGCGGGAATGCGTGCTGAATGCTGGTGTTTGCGCGATGCGCCGGAGGAAGTCGTGCGCAAACAGGGAACACCGGAAGGCGGCGCACTCGCAAACTTGCACCCGATGGCGAGGTTTCTTTGTAACAATCCGATTTTCCAACTTCCTCGATCCCGCCTATTTGCTATGCCAACCCATTGACGCTAATCGCCCCATTTGGTACATTGCCGATATGAACTGGAGCCAGATGATGGATGATTTGGTGATCCATGCGGCGGGAGAGGTGGAATGCACGCCCGAATGGATGTGGGACACCGGCGAGGGGTTTGCCGACCACGACCTGTGGACGGTGTTTGGCGGGCGGCCCGTGAGCGCCGGCAGCAGCGTGATGCTGTCGCCTGGCACGCACTACCGCGCCACGCACGACCCGGCCCGCCCGCTGTCGGTGATGTTTGTGCACTTTGGCGCGAACAGCGGGCAACCACTGCCCGATGTGCCGTTGCCTGCGGCCGCGCGCCGGGTGGACAACACCGGGTTTTACCGTGACCTGCTGCGGCGCGTGGTCAAGGCGCAGCACGAAAACCGCCCGACAGACGCGGCGCGGTGGTTCCGGTGCGCGATGCTGGAATACCTGGCCAGCCCGGAAAGCATGCCCGAAGCCATTGACGCGCGCTGGCGCGACACCATTCAGACAGTGTGCGCGCGCCGCGGAAGGCGCCGCCCCTCAAGCAGCTTGCCGGACGGCTGGGGTACTCGCCGGATCACATCAGCCGGATGTTCCGCCAGTTTACGGGGCTGAACTATCAGCAATACGTGATGCGCGCGCGCGTCAACCAGGCGCAGACGCTGCTGCTGACCACGTCCAGCCCCTTAAGCGCCATCGCGGAAAGCCTGGGTTACTATGACGCGGCGGCGTTCTCGCGGCAGTTCCGGAAGGTGCATGGCATGACACCCGGAACATACCGGAGTATGCTTTCGGCCCGACCGCAGAGATAGCACGCGCATTGCGCAACCGCAAGGAGGCACCATGATCTGGACAGGCAAACAATACATGGACCTGATGACGTTCAAAGGGCAGCCCCGGCAGTTCTTTGCCGAGCTGTTCGGCCCGCTGATCGGCCTGCCGGAGGAATGGCGCGCGCAGGGCGCCAGCGAGGGTGAGATTGAACTGACCGCGTTCATGTTTGACGGGGTGGACATGGTCAGCGCCGGGGCACACACGGGCTACCTGCACCCGATGGAGGAAGTCGTGCTGGAGGATACGCCGGGGCAGCGCATCGTGCGCGACAGCATGGGCCGCACCAGCAAGCTGCGCAAGGGCTTTGCCACCATCAGCCTGCCGATGGACTGGCCGGTGAAAACCATGGCGGACTGGAAAACCGTACGGCACCAGTACGCGTGGGATCCCGCAAGGGTGGACGTGGCGCAGGCCAAGGAAGCCGCAAAAGCGCGCGCCAACGGCGCGCTGGTGGGCATCTGGGTGCCGGGCGGGTATGCCACGGTGCGCGATTTGATGGGTGACGAGGAAGCGTGCGTCGCCTTCATCGAGGAGCCGGAGATGATCGTGGATATGCTGGAAACGTTCGCCGACACCGCCACGCGCGTGATCCGCGAAGTGAGCCAGTATGTGACCATCGACCACATCCACATCCATGAGGACATGGCCGGGAAGTCCGGGCCGCTGCTGGGGCCCAGACAGGTGCTGACGTACCTGAAGCCCTACTACCGCGCCGTGTGGGACACCGCCAACGGGCTGGGCGCGACGCTGTTCAGCCAGGACAGCGACGGCAACATGAACGCTGTGATCGCGCCGTTCATTGAGTGCGGGATCAACGTGTTTTACCCGTGCGAGCCCGCCGCCGGGATGGACATCGTGGCGCTGCGCAAAAAATACGGCACCGCCGCGGCGTTCAAGGGCGGCATTGACAAGCACGTGCTGCGCAAAACCCGCGCGGAGATTGACGCGGAGCTGGCTTACAAGCTGCAGCCGCTGATGCAGGAAGGCGGGATGGTGTTCGCGCTGGATCACCGCATCCCCAACGGCACGCCGCTGGACGCGTACCGGTACTACGTAAAGACGGCGCGCGAGATGCTGCACCTGCCGGCGGAGGATGAAAAAGGCTGGATGCGCATGGCGTTTTGAGGAGTTTAGCGATAACAGGGCGCAAAATGTAGACCATGGTACTGAAATTCCGGCCGCCGCGGAGCATGCGTTGCGCGGCGGCTTTCGTTATGGCGGCAGGGCGTGGTTCAGGCGTCCCCGCCGTAGAGGTAGGCCCATTCCTTTTCAAACTTGCGCTTGCCGGCCAGCGGGTACAGGATGCGCACGAACCGGGGCAGGGAGCGCCAGAAGACGCCGCGCAGGCCCGGGGTGGGTGCGCAGCCTAGCATGTAGCCCAGCTGCACCAGCAGGCGGTCGGGCGGGGATCAATCCTTCCCTGCCTGGTGCGCCTTGTCCCATTCCGCCTGGGTCAGCGTGCGCGCGGCGACTGGCATGATGTGCTGCTCCTCGTCGTCCAGGGGATGGACCAGCGCATTGGTGAGCGTCCCAAAGTCCCTGGCCAGCGCATCGCCGCGCCCGGGATTGCTGCGCCATGTGCGCAGATCGGCGCGCAAACTGTCCAGCAGGGCCGCGACGGCCTTGTGCTGTTCCCGCACGCGCGCCACGTCGTGCGCGGCGTCCGGCGCGCTGCTCGATCTCGTCCCACCAGAGGGTGTCCGGAACAGGCCGTGGATGGTGCGCAGGCCGGAGGTGTCGCACAGCTGTCCCGTTGACGGGGCGGGCGTTTTTGCGTCTGGCATGGAGTTTCCCTCTCTGCCCGCAGACGCAGGCGTTTTCGGGGTACGGACGAGCGTGCCCGGCGGCATACACGCACGGGTGAAAAACCAACACGAATATACCCGCGATGTTGTTTCGCCAACAATTGGGAACAATCTGCCATAAGCGGGTTTTTTCCATCCCGGTTTCAGCGTGACCAATTCGTAACAATTTGGCGCAAAGGCTTGTCATTGCGGGTGTTTATGTTACGAAAGTATTCCCCGGTTTGCCAAAACGTTTGGGAAAAGGTACAATGCTTCCGGGCCGCGCCACGAATGGCGGCCCG
>JAGVSV010000071.1 GCA_019137115.1 Bacillota bacterium | reverse complement strand
GGATCATGCGCTTGTCGGACGTATTTTCCAGGCGGTTGTGCGGGTAGTCGTACAGCATCACTTTGGCCTGGGTCTGCTTGTACCGGCTGAAAAGCGTCTTTTGCGCCGCCGGGCTCATGTCCGGGATGGCAATGATGATCTCCTGAATGGGCAGGCTGGACACCAGCGCCACGGCTTCATTATCCGGCCCGTAGACGCGCAGACCTTCCACCACGCTGCCAATCTTGCGGGGATCGTTATCAAAAAAACAGTAGGGATGGTAGCGCGAGTTGCGGTTGGACATCAGTTCCCGCGCCAGCAGGACGCCCAACTCCCCCGCGCCCACAATCGCCACGTTGACCTTGTTGGCCACATGCGGCGTGCCGCCGGCATCGGCATGCACAAACAGTTTGGAGTTCCTGCGCAGCCACTGGTAGGTAAACCGGGAGATGAGCACCAGCAGCAAACCGCAGGCGGCGGCCGAGGTGATGGTGGCGACGGGCAAATGATGCGAAAGGAAGGTCCTGTCGATCGCCAGATAGGCGAGTCCGCCGAAGGTATCCGCCAGAATCATGCGCAAAAAACTGCCCGCCGACGCGAAGCGCACCATTTGGCGGTATACCAGCATCGCGAAACGGAAGGCGAAGACGCAGGCGGTCAACAGCAGAAAGCTGATCAGCAGGGATTCCAGGTTTATGCCGGCCAGATTTCCGGTACGATAGAAAAAGAAGCCGTACGGCAACAGCATGCAAAGGAAGTCAACCGTGGTCAGCACCAGCACGCGCGAGCGCGCCTGCGGCGTGTACACCCGCTTCCCCATTCCCCATCACCTCCGACCAGTGGCTTTGACAGCCATCCTTGCCGGTAAGCGCATGAGAACACATACGGGAACATGATCCGGCAAATAGGACGATAGCATCGGCATTACCTCCTGTCAAGTTGCGCCCGGCGGAGGGTTCTCCGCCGGGCGCCTGTTCTATCGGTGGCGCCTTGCTCCTTTGGGTTTTGCCAGCACTTCGGACATCGCAACGGCCTGCACAAGGGGGTTGGCGGAAATGGTCGGCAACGGGTTGCGTTTGGCTGTCTCGGCCCGTTTGGGCGGCTCCGTGCTGGCAGAAGACGGCATGCCCTCCAGTCCGTGCCACTCAAAGGGCTGGCTTGGTGGAGTAGCAGGCGGACTGTCGATTTTACTAACGGGTTTGGGCGGGGGCCGCGTTTGCGTCATCTCCCCCTGTGTTGGCACCCCTTGCACCGAGCGCATCGCTCCCTGCACTTCGCGCTTGATGCGCTCCAGCGTCCTCATGGCGCCCAGCCGACGGCGGCTGTTCACCGTAAGGACAAGCAATCCTACGAAGAGCAGGATCAGCAGATCAAACAACGGCGGCATTATCCGTCACCCCTTTCCAAAGGCGTGCCGTGTCGCTGCCTACCGGTTGTCATGGGCATCCGGGTCCGGTCCCGGCGCGGGTGCGCCGCTGGCGCGGGCGATCCCATCGCGCATGGAGGTATCCGCCATCACGTTCTGCATCTGGTAGTAGTCCATAACGCCCAGTCTGCCGGCGCGCAGCGCCTCGGCCATCGCCAGGGGCACCTCTGCCTCGGCGGCAACCACCTTGGCGCGCATCTGCTGGGTCTCGGCTTTCATTTCCTGTTCGCGCGCCACGGCGAAGGCGCGGCGTTCCTCGGCGCGGGCCTGTGCGATGCGCCGGTCGGCCTCGGCCTGGTCCATTTGCAGCTGGGCGCCAATGTTGCGCCCCACGTCCACGTCGGCGATATCAATTGAAAGGATCTCAAACGCCGTTCCGGCGTCCAGGCCCTTTTTGAGCACTGTCTGGCTGATGCGGTCTGGGTTTTCCAGCACGGCTTTGTGCGTATCCGAGGAGCCGATCGTGGTGACGATACCCTCGCCCACGCGGGCGATGATGGTTTCTTCCCCCGCGCCGCCGACCAGCTGCTGAATGTTGGTGCGTACGGTCACGCGCGCTTTGGCCCTTAACTCAATGCCGTCCTTCGCCATGGCGGTGACCGGCGGCGTTTCAATCACCTTGGGGATAACGCTCATCTGAACGGCTTGCAGCACGTCGCGGCCGGCTAGGTCAATGGCGCACGTCTGGTCAAAGCGCAGGGAGATCCCTGCCTGTTGGGCGGAGATCAGCGCTTTGACCACCCGCTCGATGTTCCCGCCGGCCAGGAAGTGCCTTTCCAGCTGGTTGACCGACACGTCCAGGCCGGCCTTGTTGGCGGTGATCAGCGCGTCCACCAGCAGGTTGGGTGAGATGCGACGCAGCCGCATGCCGACGAGCATCATGATGGTCAGCGGCACGCCCGAAGCGCGCGCGCGGATCCACAGCCCCACCGGGATATGTATGGATGTCAGGATTTTTCCCCTATTTCTTCCACCAGGATGCGCGCGCCCTCGACTTCCCGGATCACGACCGGACGGCCTTTTTCGATGAAGGCGCCGTCGCTGACCACACTCAGGCGTTCGCCGTCGAAGCTGGCCATGCCAGCGGGGCGCAGTACGGTCAGGGTTTCCCCCGTTTTGTTGAGCAGCTCCTCCTGCCGGTTGCCGCTGGCGACGCTGCCGTCATGCGACAGCGTATCCCGCAGGATCAGCGCGGAGCGTGAGATGCGTCCGGTGGCTGCGGATTTGAGCGACAGGGTGACGACAATCGCGCTCAGCGCAATCACCACGATGGAAACGCCGATGCCCGCGATCGGCCCGTGTTCCAGCCACGTCAGCACAATGCTGGCGGCCAGTAGGATCAGTCCGGCAACACCCGGGATGCCAAAGCCCGGCATAAACATTTCGACCACCAGCAGCACGATGCCGACCACCGCACAGATCAGGATGGGCAGGTTGTTGATAATAAAATCCATGAGTCCCTCCTCCCTCTCGATTTCAGAATGCGGATGTGAGATCCGCGCCAAGCCTTGCTATATCGTTCTGGCAAACATCCGCCAGTTCGCGTCGATAGATGATGGCGGCCGGGTGGTACATGACGTAGAGTTTGATGCCGCGCCATTGTTGCCACTTGCCGTGTAGCTGTCCAACCAACGCGCCCTTGCCCAGCAGTGCCTGCAGCGGCGTGTTGCCCAGCGTTACGATGCACTTTGGGTCGACCAGCGCAATCTCCTCAAACAGCCAGGGACGGAACAGGTCGATTTCCCGCGCGGTGGGCGGCCGGTTGTGCGTCCTGCCCGTTGGTCCTGATACAGCTGGGCGAAACTTGACCACGTTAGTGATGTACACGGCATTGCGCTTCACACCCAGCTTACCCAGAAAGCTGTCCAGGTTTGCGCCGGCTTTGCCCACAAATGGCACGCCCTGGCGCGCCTCCTCTTCCCCCGGCGCTTCGCCGATCCACATCAGCCGGGGCGCCTCGGGTTGCCCGTGGCCGTATACCAGCCGTAGATCGGGCTCACCCAGTTGTTCGCGCACGGTGCGGGCGTACGTTTCGTTCAGCTGTTGCAGCGTCATGACGCCAGCTCCGCGAGTTTGTCGCGCACCATTTGCATGTCCTGCCACGCGTCCCGCTTTTTCGCGGGATCCCGAAGCAGGGCGGCGGGGTGGTAGGTAGGCAGCATCCAGACAGCGCCGCGCTGGACCCAGTGCCCGCGCGCGCTGGTGATGCGCGCATCCGGCGAAATCGTGTGCTGAAGCGCGGTGGCGCCCAGCAGCAGGATGACCTGCGGTTTGATCAGCGCCCACTGGGATCGCAGGTACGGCAGGCAGCGCTGGGCTTCCTCGGGCTTGGGCTGCCGGTTACCGGGCGGCCTGCACTTGACGATGTTGGTGATGAACACATCCTCGCGCGTAAGCCCGATGGCTTCCAGCATGCGGGTGAGCAACTGCCCTGCCGCGCCCACGAACGCCAACCCCTGTTGATCCTCCTGCGCGCCCGGCCCCTCACCGATCAGCATCAGCCGGGCATTTGGGTTGCCCTGGCCGGGCACTTTGTTCTGGATGCCCTGGCACAGCTGGCACGCCGTACAGCTAAGGATGGCGTCCTGCAGCGTCTGCCAGGAAGGGTATAGGATGGCTTTGCTCAAAACCGCGAACGCAGCAGCGCGAACGTGGAGGTAATGTCGCGCTTGAGCCAGCTGAGCAGGCTGATTAACAGCAACACCAGCAGCAGGATGCTGACAAAGCCCAGCACAACGCCCAAAAAATCGGACATACCCGCGGCGAAACGCAACCGGTCGCGCCTGGCGGCGCGCTCCTCCTCCTTGCGCAATGTGTATTTGGGCCTGTAGCCTAACATGGGCACCCCTCCCTTGCTTAAGTATACAGGAAATCTATTTCGTGCGCAAGGGAAGGGATGTGTTTTTGTTCTTTTTCAGGCCACCGCGAAACGCAGCGCCTGGGGCAGGATGCGAATGGTCATGTCGGGGATATGGACGATCTCTCCATCCAGCAGCTGCGACGCATGAGCCGGCATTTTGACGCGCACCTGGGTACCTTGCTGATCAGCAAGATACCCGTCCAGCTTGTGGCTGTGCATGTGCCCGCCCGCGCGGTACAGGCTAATCAGGCCCTGGATGCGCAGGCGCGACATGGGCTTGACCAGCTGCACGTCCATCAGTCGGCCGGGTTGTCGCTGTTCGGCGCGCTTAAAAACCCGCCGCCCACATACCGTCCACACGCGATGGTGCACAGCAGCAGCTCCCCCTGGTTGATG
>JAGVSV010000201.1 GCA_019137115.1 Bacillota bacterium | reverse complement strand
GCGATGGGCTGTTCGTACCCCGCGTGCAGCGCCAGCGCGCTTTCCAGCATGGCATTCTGCACGATCAGCTGGATGGCGGAGTCCTGGATGGCGTCGGCCACCAACGCGTGTCCGGCATAGAGTCCCAGATACCCGCACAGCGCGTGGCCCATGTTGTGGATGAAAAGTTTGCGCCGTACATAAAACGAGAACGGCTTTGCCATCACCAGGCCGGGGATGGCGGCCTTCGGCCCTTTCCAGGCCTCGCTGTCCACCGGGAAAAAGCCATACTACGGCTCCGCGCAGACGCGCAGGGGATCCCCTTCACGCATCGCCTCGGTCTGTACCGGCACCATGCGGCCGATGGTGGTTTCCACCAAACCGATGTGCTCGTGGTATGTGTCCACCAATTCGACCGGCAGGTCGCGCAGGATCAGGTCGTCCAGCACCCGGTTGGCGTCCGCCAGGTTTTCCGCGATCAGGATGTTGATAGCCGGCGCGCGCGCGTTCAGCCGCCGCACCAGCCCTTTTGTCAGCACCGGCGCCACAAACGGCAGTGCGCGCGCGCCCACCGCCGTCGCCAGCAAATCGGCCCGCTCAATGGCGGCGGCCACCGCGTCGGTATCTCCCGATGACAGCGCGGACACATTATGGATGACCGTTTCGGTATGTCCATCGGCCGCGACCAGATGCACGGGGTATTCCCCGCGCTGGTTGAGCTGCTCAATGAGCTGCTCGTTTACGTCCACAAACGTCAGCGCGTATCCCGCCTGCCCCAGCAGGTGTCCCAGGAAGCCGCGCCCGATGTTGCCGGCGCCGAAGATGACTGCACGCATAGGCCCTCCTACTGGCCGCCCATGGCGCGGTACATGTCCATGGTGGCCTGGGCGGATAAAATGCCGCTGGTGGCGTCCGGGCGGCTGAGCGAACCCGCCGCAGCGCTGGTGCCCAGGCGCAGCGCGTCCGCAAGCGTCCACCCTTCATGAGCGCCGTAGAGCACCCCGGCGCAGAACGCATCGCCCGCGCCCGTCGTGCCCTGGATATACCCCTTGGGCAGCTTCAGGCTGGGCAGCGCGGTGTAGCGGTCATGTTCATCCAGCCCATAGCTGCCCTCCGGGCAGTGGATGGCCGCCCAGGTGGTCACGCCGGCCGCCTTGATCGCGGCCAGCGCCCTGGGCATGTTGGCTTCCAGCACGCGGTCCCCGTCATCGCGCAGCATCACGCCGGTCACCTGCTGGGCCTCCATTTCGTTGATTATGCAATAGTCCGTGTGCCGGAGCGCGGGCGGCACGAGCTGCTGGAACCGCTCCCCCGCTTCGGTCACCACATCGATGCTGGTGCGCAGGCCAGCCGCCTGCGCCTGGGCCAGCACACGCGCCATGCGGGTGCCGTATTCCGCGTCCGGCTCGTCCAGCGCGTCCAGCAGCAGCACATACCCGATGTGCAGCATGCGGGCGTTGCTTGTATCAAGCTGTAAGCCTTGGCCGTCAAATCCGGCGTTCGCGCCGCGGTAGTGAAGGAAGGTACGCTCCAGGGTGGCCGCGTCGTTCATCACCAATGTATAGGAGGTGTCGGCCGCCACATGGATGGCGCTGGTGTCGATGTTGGGGTGCATCTCAAACTGGCTGCGGATGTAGCGCCCCTCCGGGTCGTCGCCGATGCAACCGAACACCTGAATGGGCAGCTGGTCGTCCAGCATCGCCAGGCTTTTGCCCACGTTGCACGCCAGCCCCCCGGTGCTGCGCTCGCGCGCCGATACCAGGCTGGTCAGCTCGCCCAATTTGGGCCATGCGGAAACGGTCTGGGCAATGTCCACGATCATGTTCCCCGCCACGCAGATGCCGCGCCTGTCCATGTAAACGCCCCCTTACTTTTCGTTCAACGCTGCCTCCATGCGCTCCAGCAGCTGGTCGCGCCCCTCGCCGGTCATGGAGGAAAACGCGATCAGGTCAAAAGGCTGCACCGCCAGCGCGCGGCCGGTGGCAAACAATTTGGCCTGGCGCTGGGCTTTGGATATCTTGTCCGCCTTGGTGACCACGGAGATGAACGGCACCTGCATGTCGCGCAGGAACTGCGCCATGTCCTGGTCGTCCGGCGTCGGGTCGTGACGGATGTCGGTCAGGTGAATGACGGCTTTCAGCTCTTTGGCCTGTGTGAAGTACTCCTGCATCATCTGCCCCCACCGGGTCATTTCCTGCTTGCTGACCTTGGCGTAGCCATAGCCGGGCAGGTCGATCAGGTGAAAGGCGTCATTGAGGAGAAACACGTTGATCAAGCGCGTTTTGCCCGGCGTTCCGCTGGTCTTTGCCAGGTTGCGGCTGGCGCACAGCGTGTTGATCAGCGTGCTTTTGCCCACGTTGCTGCGGCCCACCACCGCGATCTGTGGCAAGCCCTTGCCGGTAAACGCGCCATACTTCGCCAGGCTGGTGATGAAGCGCGCGCTGGTGATGCGCAAGCTCATTGGCGCAGCAGCGCCAGGTCGATCACCTGGCCGATGCGCTCGACATACTGGATGTCAAACTTGCGCTGGATGTGCTCGGGGATTTCCTCCACATCCTTGCGGTTTTCCTTGGGCAGGATCAGGGTTTTGATGTCGCTGCGGTAGGCGGCCAGCATCTTTTCCTTGACACCGCCGATGGGCAGCACGCGGCCGCCCAGGGTGATTTCCCCGGTCATCGCCACGTCCGGGCGTACAGGAATGCCCGACAGCGCGGACAAAAGCGCCGTGGCCATCGTGACGCCGGCGGACGGGCCGTCCTTGGGCACGGCGCCCTCGGGCACATGGATGTGGATGTCCAGCTTCTGGTGGAACTCCGGGTCCAGGTGGAACTCGCCGCTGTGGTTGCGCACCCAGCTTAGGGCCGCCTGACCACTTTCCTTCATCACATCGCCCAGGTGGCCGGTCAGCGTCAGCTTGCCGGTGCCGGGCATCGTGATGCACTCCACCGCCAGCATTTCGCCGCCCACCTCGGTGTACGCCAGGCCATTGGCGATCCCCGGGTACGCTTCGCGCGGGATGCTGTCCCGAAGGAAGCGCTCGGCGCCCAGGTAGCGGCGCGCCGCGGCGCGGTTGACCTGGATTACGTCCTTTTTGAGGTCCAGCATGTCCACTGCGGCTTTGCGCACGACTTTTGCCAGCGTGCGCGACAGCGTGCGCACGCCGGCTTCGCGCGTATAGCCCTCAATAATGAACTTGAGCGCGTCCTCCGAGATGCGCACGCTGCGGGCGGGCAGGCCGTTTTCTTCGATCTGCTTGCGCACCAGGTGCAGCTTGGCGATCTGCAGCTTTTCCTCCTCGGTGTAGCTGGGCACCTCAATGATTTCCATCCGGTCGCGCAGGGGCGGCGGGATGGACTCCATCGTGTTGGCGGTGGTCACAAACAACACGCGGGACAGGTCAAACGGGATCTCCATATAATGGTCGCGGAAGGAATGGTTCTGCTCGCCATCCAGCACCTCCAGCATAGCGCTGGCCGGGTCGCCGCGGTAGTCGTTGCCCATCTTGTCAATTTCGTCAAACAGGAACACCGGGTTCATCGAGCCGGCACGCTTCATGCCGGCAATCACGCGGCCGGGGATGGCGCCGATGTAGGTGCGCCGGTGGCCGAATATCTCGGCCTCATCGCGCACGCCGCCCAGGGACATCTGGATGAACTTGCGCCCCATCGCGCGGGCGACTGCCTTCACGATCGAAGTTTTCCCCACGCCGGGCGGACCCGCAAAGCACAAAATCGGCCCGCGCAGGGACGCCTTGGGGTCCTGCTTCAGGCGCATGCCCATCACGGCCAGATATTCCATGATGCGCTCCTTGACCTGCTTCATGCCATAGTGGTCCTCGTCCAGGATCCTGCGCGCGCGGGAGAGCGAAATCTGGTCGCGCGTGTACTTGCCCCAGGGCATGTCAAAGATCCAGTCCAGATAGGTTTCCGACACCGTGATTTCCGGCGTGCCGGGCATCATGCGGGCCAGCCGGTCGATCTCCTTTTCTGCCTTCTCGCGGGCCTCCTCGTTCAGCGGGGTTTTGGCCAGTCGCTGGCGGTACTCCTCGATGTCGTCGCTGTCGTCCTCGCCCAGCTCCTCCTGGATAGCCTTGAGCTGCTCGCGCAGGTAATAGTCCTTCTGGTTCTTGTCAATCTGGGACTTGATGCGCATCTGCACGGTTTTTTCCACGCTAGCAAACTTGATCTCCCGCGCCAGGCAGACGCACAGCGCCTCCAGCCGTTCCTTGAGCGGAATGGTTTCCAGCAGCGTGCGCCGGTCCTCCATCTGGGTCAGCGCGTTGGCGGCGATCATGTCGGCCAGCTCGTCCGGGTCGGTCACGCCCTTGACCGAGCGGAGCAGCTCGCCGGATATGCGGCTGCTGATTTCGGCGAACTTTTCAAAGTAATCCAGCGTCATGCGCACCAGCGCGGTCATTTCGGGGGTGGCGAAATCCTCCCGGTCTTCAATCACCGGGTCGGCCGCGGCCATCCAAACGTTGTTTTCCCTTGTCAGCGACACAAGCGTCGCGCGGCGCTGGCCCTCAGCCAGCACGCGCAGGTTGTTGCCGGGCAGGTGCAGCACCTGCCGCACCTTGGCGATGGTGCCAACCGTGTACAGGTCCTTGGCCTCCGGCTCCTCGACCTCAACGTCCTTCTGCGTAAGCACTAAAATTGTCTGGTCGGTCATCATCGCGTGCTCCACAGCGGCCACGCTGGTATCGCGGCCCACGTCAAAGTGCAGCACCGTATGCGGAAACATGATCATGCCGCGCAGCGGCAGCAAAGGCAGGTTCAGGGTTTCGGCGGTTGTTGTCATGCTATCCTCCTGGAAAAAGCGCCCCTCCCGGCAGGCCGGAAGAGGCCGTGTTGGTTTTTCGGGTACGCCTGCCTTCAGGAAGCGTCCTCGGATACGGAAGCTTCGGTCTGGGCGGCGGGGTCGGCCGCGGCCTTGCGGCCCCTGCCGGTGCGCGCTGGCTTGCGCACCATCGTGGGGCTGGCGGTTGACTTAATCGTCTCGCAGGTTACCACGCACTGGGTGACGTCCTTTTCGCCGGGCAGGTCGAACATGGCGTCCGTCAGCGCGGCTTCGATGATGGCTCGCAGGCCGCGCGCGCCGGTCTTGCGCTCGATGGCCTGGTTGGCCACTTCATTCAGCGCGTCCTCGGTAAACACCAGCTCCGCGCCGTCCATGTCAAACAGCCGCTGGTACTGCTTGACCAGCGCGTTTTTAGGCTCGGTCAGGATCCGCACCAGCGCGTGCTTGTCCAGATTATCAAGCGCCATCACCACCGGCAGGCGGCCGACCAACTCGGGGATCAGGCCGTACTTGACCAGGTCCTCCGGCTGCACGTGCTTGAGCGTCTGGCTCAGCTGGCCGTCGTCCTGGGTTTCTAGCTTGGCGCCAAAGCCCAGCATGCGGCTGCCCAGGCGGGTGGCGATGATGGACTCCAGCCCGTCAAACGCGCCGCCGCAGATGAACAGGATGTTGGTGGTATCAATCTGCAGGCATTCCTGCTGGGGGTGCTTGCGCCCGCCCTGCGGCGGTACGTTGGCGACCGTCCCTTCCAGGATTTTAAGCAGCGCCTGCTGCACGCCCTCGCCGCTGACATCGCGGGTGATGGATACGTTCTCGCTTTTGCGGGCGATTTTGTCAATCTCGTCCACGTAGATAATGCCCTGCTGGGCGGCGGCAATGTCGCCGTCGGCGGCTTGGATTAAGCGCAGCAGGATGTTCTCCACGTCCTCGCCCACATAGCCCGCCTCGGTCAGCGAGGTGGCGTCGGCGATGGCAAAGGGCACGTTGAGGATGCGTGCCAGCGTCTGCGCCAGGTATGTCTTGCCCGTGCCGGTGGGGCCCAGCAGCAGGATGTTGGACTTCTGCAGCTCCACGTCATCATTTTTCAGCTTGGAGCGGATGCGCTTATAGTGGTTGTACACCGCCACGCACAGCCCGCGCTTGGCGCGCTCCTGCCCGATGACGTACTCGTCCAGCGTTTCCTTGATCTCCGCCGGGGTCATCATGCGGCCGCCGCGGGGCCTTTTGGCCTTGGGCAGGGTGCCGTCATCCAGGATATCGGCGCACAGCGCCACGCATTCGTTGCAGATGGACGCGTTCTCGCCGGCGATCAGCCGTTCCACATCGGCCTGCGGCTTGCCGCAGAAGCTGCAGCGGCGGGGTTTGCGCGGATCGTAGGGTTCCTTAGGCATCCTTCACCTCTTGCGTCTGTGTGCGGGGTTTGTAGATCTCGTCAATGATGCCGTAGTCCAGGGCTTCCTGGGCGCTCATGAAGTAGTCCCGCTCAATGTCGCGTGCCACGCGCTCCAGGTCCTGGCCGGTCATGTCGGCGATCATCTGGGTCATTTTCTTTTTGGTGCGCAGCAGCCATTCGGCGCGGATGGTGACGTCGGTGGACTGTCCCTGCGCGCCGCCGGAGGGCTGGTGGATCATCACTTCGCTGTTGGGCAGCGCCATGCGCTTGCCCTTTTCGCCGGCCATCAGCAGGAAGGCGCCCATGGACGCCGCCATGCCGATGCACACGGTGCGCACCGGGGACTTGATGTACTGCATGGTGTCATAGATCGCCATGCCGGCGGTCACGGAGCCGCCCGGGCTGTTGATGTACAAGGAGATGTCCGCGTTGGGCTTCTCCATTTCCAGGAACAAAAGCTGCGCCACCACGGTGTTGGCCAGGCCGTCGTCAATGGGGCCGGACAGGAACACAATCCGGTCCTTCATCAGGCGGGAATAGATATCATAGGAGCGTTCGCCGCTCCCGGAGCGCTCGACCACATAGGGGATCAAATAGTCATTGCGGTTGGATGCCAGGTGCGTATTTTCCACGGTGTTTTCCATTTCCTTTCGTGCCGCTGCTATTGCGCGGGTTCCTCTTTCTGGGGCGCCCGCGGTTTGGCGGGCTTTTTGGCTGTGGGTTTCTCTGCGGCTTCGGCTTCCGAGGCGTCTGTCGCCTCGGTCTCCGGTGCTTGTGCGGCTTCCTGCTGCTCGTCCTGCGGCTCCTCGTCGGCGATGGCGGCCGCAGCGTCGATGGATTCCACCATGCTGTCCACCGCCAGCGTGGGCTCGTCGCCCTCATGGACGGTCACCTCGGCGCTGTCGCGCAGGAGGTTGACCACCTTGCGCATGGCGGCCTGGTCTTCAAACACGTGCCACTGGTCGTGGCTGACGTTGTTGGCAAAGGTTTCCGGATCGCTGCCGATGGATTTGGCGTATTCCGCGATTTCACTGTCCACGTCTTCCTCGGTGGCTTCCAGGTTTTCGGCCTTGCGGATGGCTTCCATCACCAAAGCGCGCTTCACGCTCTGCTGGGCGCCGGGGCGGTACATCTCCACCATCTGGCTGGCGTCCATGCCGGAGCTTTTGATAAAATCGTCCAGCGTCATGCCGCTGTACATCAGCCGGTTTTGCAGGCTGCGCAGCATGCGGTTGACCTCGTCATCGATCATCACGTCGGGGATGTCCATGTCGGCGGCGTCCACCGCCTGCTGGATCAAATTGTCCTCCAGCCGGTTGTCGGCTTCCTTGTCGCGGCACTCGCTCAGTTCCTTGACGATGCTGTCGCGGTACTCCGCAAACGTGGTAAATTCGGACACATCCGCCGCGAACTCATCGTCCATCTCGGGGCGCAGGTCCTGCGTGATGCCGTGCAGTTTGACGTGGAAGACCGCTTCCTTGCCAGCTAGGTTTTCGGCGTGGTACTGCTCCGGGAAGGTGACGGTGATGTCCTTTTCCTCCCCGATGTTCATGCCCACCAGCTGCTCCTCAAAGCCCGGGATAAAGCGGTTGGATCCAATCGTCAGGGAGGCGTGCTCGTCCTTGCCCCCGTCAAAGGGGACGCCGTCCACGCTGCCCAGATAATCCATGTCCACCGTGTCGCCCGGCTGTACGGCGCGGTCGGTCACCTCCTGCTGGATGGTGGCCTTGCGCACGTCCTGCTCGATGCGCTGGTTAATCTGCTCGTCGCTGACTTCGGGCATATATTTGGTGGCCTTGATGCCCTTGTATTCGCCCAGGGTCACCTCGGGGCGCACAAACACCTCGGCGGAAAACTTCAGTTCCTGGCCCGCTTCCATCTGGTCGATGCTGATTTCGGGGCGGCTGACGGGCACAATGCCCTCGCAGTCCACGGCTTCCTGGTAGATGTCCGGGAAGATCGCCTCAAACGCGTCGTCAAAAAAGACGTTGGCGCCGTACATGTTCTCAATCAGGCGACGGGGCGCCTTGCCCTTGCGGAAACCGGGGACATTGATGCGCCCGCGGTTTTTCAGGTACGCGGCCTGCGTGGCCGCCTCAAACGTTTCGGCGGGCACGTCAAACGAAAACTTCATCTTGTTGCTGGTCAGCCGGGTAGCGGTGTAAGCCATGGGTTCCTCCTCATACAGTACGGATCCATCTGTGTGCGCCTGCGCGTGGGCACAGGAACACTACAGTTGATGATAGCATCGGCAAACGGTCTATGCAAGCCTTGTTTTCACTGCCCGCAGGCCCTATAATTGCGCTGTTCGGTACACGCAAACATACCGGAAGGAGGGTACGGATGGACGCCGCGACGATCAACGCTTTGCAAGGGGTGTTTGCATCGCTGCATGCGCGGGTCCGCCTGCTGATGCGCTCGGGCAAAAGCCTGGTTCCGGACGACGGTGAAACCTTCTACCTGCCTGACGCCATGCCGGATGAAGGCTACACCCAGCGCGCGGGCTATCTGTTTGAGCTGACCCGGGACGGGAGCCACGTGCTGGCCGTCCGCGAGGGGCCGGGCGCGGGCGACGTGCTGCAGCTGGCCGCCGCCCTGATCGACACGTTGCTGGCCCAGCACGCGGACAGGAACAGCGCGGACAACGCCTACATCCGCCTGCTGGGCGAGGCCGTCACCCAGGCGGACGCGGAAGCCATCGCCGCCCAGCACGATATCCCGATGGAGCTGCCGCGCGTGGTGATGCTGCTGCACATGGTGCGCACAGGGCCGGTGGGCACGGCGGAGGCATTAAAAGAACTGATCCCCCTGGCGGACGGCGACCGACTTGTGCTGATGGACCCGTTTGCCGCCGCCCTGGTCAAGGACATGACGGCAACGGACGCCGACGAGCTTAAGGAGTTTGCCAGCGCGCTGCATGAAACGCTGTTCAGCGAAAGCGCGTTCCGCGTCACGATTGGCGTAAGCGAGCCGGTCAGCGCCCTAACCGAGCTGCACCCGGCCTATGTCAGCGCGCAGCGCGCGGTGGATGTGGGCCGCCTGTTCCGCGAAAGCGAGGGTGTGCATTTCTATGGCGACCTGATGCTGGAGCGCTTTTTGATGTCCATTCCCCCGGCCACAGCAGCCAGCTACCACGCCCTGTTGTTCAACGATGACACCGCCAGCCTGTTCACCGATGAAATACTGGACACCATCAACATGTTCCTGGCCAAGGACTTAAACCTTTCGGACACCGCGCGGCAGCTGTACATCCACCGCAACACGCTGGTCTACCGCCTGGACAAGGTGCAGCGTCAGATCGGGCTGGACCTGCGGCGGTTTGAGGATGCCCTGACGTTCAAGATGCTGTATCATATGAAGAAGTGCATGCGCAACCGGGCGCAGGGAACGACGGAGGAAGAAACCTGACATGAACAAACGACGCATTGCAACGCTATGCCTGATCGTTGTGCTGGCCATCGCGGCCACCACGCTGCACGCGGGCGGACAGGCGCCCGTCAACGTGCCGCAGAACCGCGACACGGTCACCATCACCAGGCAGGAGTACGAGCGCCTTAAGCAGTACGAGATCCTCAACGAGGTGCGCAGCTATATCGACCATTATTATCTGCATGAACCGGATGAGCAGGCCATGATTGACGGGGCCGTCAATGGGCTGTTGAGCGGCCTGGGCGATCCGTACACGTTCTACTATCCTGCCGATGCCTGGAAGAAGCTGTGGGAAGAAGATGAAGGGCGCTATGCGGGCATCGGCGTGCAGATGCTGGGCGATTACCGAGATTCCAGCGTGACGGTTACGCGTGTGTTCAAGGGCACCCCGGCCGAACAAGCCGGCATCCTGAAGGGCGATATCTTTTATATGGTCGAGGACCTGGCTGTCAGCACGCAAACCATGAGCGAAGCGGTGGACATGATGCGCGGGGTGCCCGGCGAAAAAGTTCACGTGGAAATGGTGCGCAACGGCGAGATCGTGACGTTTGACCTGGTCAAAGCCGAGATCATCGTCAACCGCGTGGAGCAGATGATGCTGCCGGAAAACGTGGGCCTGATCACGCTGTATGACTTTGCCGGCGATGTGGCGCCCGCGTTTATCCAGGCGCTCAACCGTCTGGTGGACGAAGGCGCCAAAAGCCTGGTGGTCGACCTGCGCGACAACCCCGGCGGGTGGGTGGATGACGGCGTGGCGATCGCCGATGCGTTTCTGGACCGGCAGGTCCTGTACTACACCGAAAAGCGCGACGGCTCGCGCAACTATGCTTACACGACCGATGGCAAGTCCGACATCCCGCTGGTGGTGGTCATCAACGGGCATTCCGCCTCCACGTCGGAGATTTTCACTGCCGCCATGAAGGACTACAAGCGCGCCGTGCTGGTGGGCACCAAGACCTTTGGCAAGGGCATCACCCAGCAGGTGGTGGGCCTGTCCGACGGCGTGTCGGGCTTCCAGTTCACCAACGCGCAGTATTTCTCCCCCGAGGGGCACCAGGTGCACGAGATGGGCGTGACGCCGGACGTCGAAGTCGAGATGCCCGAGGATCTGGCCGACCGCTACTTCGCCTTTGGCGACCTGAGCGACCCGCAGCTGAAAGCCGCATATGACGAGGCGCTAAAGCTGGCGGACAATGCGGCGGGTGTGGCCGCGATCAAGTAGTTTTTCGATGACCGGCAAGCCGGAAGGCGTTGTCGCGGATTGGTAGACTTTCAGCAATCGTTTGGCCCGGGACATACTGTCCCGGGTCTTTTTT
>JAGVSV010000110.1 GCA_019137115.1 Bacillota bacterium | reverse complement strand
GACGATTCCCCGCTGGCGCTGGCCTATGCCCGCGCGCGGGGGGCCGACCGCCTGTGCTCGTTTGGGGATTTCATCGCGTTAAGCGACCCTTGCGATGTGACCACGGCCAAGATCATCCAGCGCGAGGTGTCCGACGGGGTGATCGCGCCGGGCTATTCCGAAGAAGCGCTGGCCATCCTGTCCAGCAAGCGCGGCGGCAAGTACGCGGTGATACAGATTGACCCCAACCACCGCCCGGCGCTGATTGAGCGCCGCGACATCTTCGGCATCACGCTGGAGCAGCGCCGCAATGACTGCGTGATCGACGACAGCAGCCTGACCAACATCGTGACCGCCAACACGACGCTGACCGACGAGGGCAAAACCGGCCTGCTGGTGGCGCTGATCACGCTCAAATACACGCAGAGCAACTCGGTGTGTTTTGCCCGCGGCGGGCAGGCCATCGGCGTGGGCGCGGGGCAGCAGTCGCGCGTCCATTGCGTGCGGCTGGCCGGCGACAAAGCCGACCTGTGGCACCTGCGGCAGCATGAAAAGACGCTGTCATTGCCGTTTGCAAACGGCATCGCGCGCCCGGTGCGCGACAACGCCGTGGATACGTTTTTGTCCAGCGCGGCCAAAGAAGCGTTTTCGGGTGAGGGCTGGATGGGTGTGTTCACACGGGAGCCGGACTACCTGACCGAAAAAGAACGCCAGGACTATCTGACCGGCCTGTCCGGCGTGGCGCTGGGCAGCGACGCGTTTTTCCCGTTTGACGACAGTATCATCCGCGCCAAACAAAGCGGCGTAACCTGTGTCGCCCAGCCCGGCGGCTCGGTGCGCGACCAGGAAGTGATCGCCCGGTGCGATCAGTACGGCATGTTGATGGCCATGACCGGCCAGCGGCTGTTCCACCATTGATGCGGGTGGCCGTATGAACGTGCTGGTGGTGGGGTCGGGCGGCCGGGAGCACGCGCTGGTCAAGGCCATCGCGCGTTCGCCGCTGTGTGACAGCGTGTTTGCCCTGCCCGGCAACGCGGGCATGCAGGAAGCAACCTGCCTGCCCGGCGACCCAATGGATGCGCAGGCCGTGCTTGCCGCGGCCCGGGACAACCGGGTGGATTTCGCCGTGATTGGCCCGGATGACCCGCTGGCTGCGGGCATCGTCGACGTGCTGGAGCAGGGCGGCATCCCATGCTTTGGCCCCACCGCCGCTGCCGCGCAGATTGAAGCCAGCAAGGTGTACGCCAAGCAGCTGATGCAGCGGCACAACATCCCGACGGCGGCCTTCGCGGTGTTTGACGTGCTGGCGGAAGCGCTGTCGTTTGTCAGCGGGCGGCCCTGCCCGCTGGTGATCAAAGCCGACGGCCTGGCGCGCGGCAAGGGCGTGGTGGTGGCCACAACGCACGCCGAAGCCGAAAGCGCGCTGCGCGCCATGATGGCCGACCGCGTGTTTGGCGACAGCGGCGGCCGCGTGATCATCGAGGAGATGCTGTCAGGCCCCGAGGTGTCGGTGCTGACGCTGTGCGACGGGGAGCATGTGGTGCCGCTGGTGTCCGCGATGGATCACAAGCGCGCGCTGGACGGTGACAACGGCCCCAACACCGGCGGCATGGGCGTCGTTGCGCCCAACCCGTACTATACGGGTGATATCGCCGAACGCTGCATGCGCGAGATTTTCCTGCCCACGGTGCAGGCGCTGGCAGAGGACGGCCGCCCGTTCAAGGGCTGCCTGTTCTTTGGCCTGATGCTCACACAGGACGGCCCCAAGGTGCTGGAATACAACGCGCGCTTTGGCGACCCGGAAACCCAGGCCGCTCTGCCGCTGATCAAAAGCGATCTGCTGAGCGCGCTGCTGTCGGTGCGCGCGGGCACATTGCGGGACACCGACCTGGATTTCTCACAGGAACACGCCTGCTGCGTAGTGCTGGCCAGCGGCGGGTACCCGGACGCGTTTGAAACCGGGTTCCCGATCGCGATGGGCGATGCCGCCGCGCACGTGGACTTTGCCGGGGTCAGGGAAAAAGGCGGCCAGCTGGTGACAAACGGCGGCCGGGTGCTGAGCGTGACCGCCACCGGCGACACGCTCAAAGCCGCGATCGACGCCGCCTATGCGCTGGCGGAGCACATCCATTTTGAGGGCGCGCACATGCGCCGGGACATCGGCGCAACCGCGCTTATGGGGGAAACGAATGGTTGACAGGATTTATGTGGAGCGCAAGCCCGGCCTCACGCGCGAGGCGCAGGAGGTGCTGGAGGCGCTCACCGGCCATGTGGGCATCAAAGGCTTGACCGGTGTGCGGGTGATCAACCGCTATGACGTGCAGGGCTTGACCCGCGAGCAGTTTTTAACCGCCGTGCCCACCGTGTTTTCGGAGCCGCAGACCGATGTGGTCTACGCCAATTTGGTCATCCCGGAGGGCGACACAGCGTTCGCGGTCAGCTACCTGCCCGGGCAGTTTGACCAGCGCGCGGACTCCGCCCAGCAG
>JAGVSV010000296.1 GCA_019137115.1 Bacillota bacterium | reverse complement strand
CCCATCTGCATGCTGATCCGCAAATGGCATTCTATCACAGGGCTTAGGGGCGTTCAAGCAAGGCTATGGCTGGATCAGCCGCAGATAGTCCGCAAGTTCCCGCTGATTGGCGCGTACGAAGTGACCTTGCTCCACCTCGTGCCAAGCCGGCGGATCGTTCTGGTAGTCATGCACCGATTCATCGTACACCACCGGGCACTTGTTGCGCTCCAGCGCGGGGTTGGGCATGGGCACCGCGGAGAGCAGCGCGCGCGTGTAGGGATGCAGCGGGTGGCGGAACAACTGCTCGGTCTGCGCCAGCTCCACCAGCAGCCCCCTATGGATAACCGCGATGCGGTCGCAGATGAAGCGCATGACCGACAGGTCATGGGAGATGAACATGTACGTCAGCCCGTGCTGGGCCTGCAGGTCGGTCAATAAGTTCAGCACCTGTGCCCGGATGGACACATCCAGCGCGGAGATGGGCTCGTCGGCGATGATGAACTCCGGCTGCATCACCAGCGCGCGCGCAATGCCGATGCGCTGGCGCTGGCCGCCGGAAAACTCGTGGGGGAACCGGCTGGCAAACTCCGGCAGCAGCCCCACGTCCATCAGCGCCTGGGACACCTTGTCCTCCCGTTGCTGGCGGCTCAAATGTCTGGCGCTGCTCAGCAAGCCTTCCGAAACGATATAGTTGACCTTGGCGCGCTCATTGAGCGACGCCATCGGGTCCTGGAAAATCATCTGGATTTTCTGGGTGACCTGACGGTCCAGCGCTTTGTCGATGCGGCCACTGATGCGCCGCCCGTCATAGATGACCTCGCCGGACGCCACAGGGTATACCCTTATGATCGCGCGCCCGATGGAAGTCTTGCCGGAGCCGGACTCCCCCACCAGGCCAAAGGTCTCGCCCTTGTGGATGTCAAAGGACACGCCGCGCACGGCATCAAACTTGCGCCGCCGCTCGCCAAAGGACACGACCAGGTCCTTCACCTGCACAAGGGGCTGCTGCCTATTCGCCATACAGGCTGCCCCCCTCCGGATTGATGCGCGAGAGCACCGGCGGCGGCACCGCCCTGGGCGCGCGCGGGTCATGCAGCCAGGAGCGCACGCGGTGCGTGGGGCTGACGTCAAAGTACGGCGGGCGCTCCATATAATCGATGTTGAGCGCATAATCGCTGCGCGGCGCAAAGGCGTCCCCGCGCACTTTGTGGAACAGGTTGGGCGGCGTACCGCGGATGGAGTACAGCTTTTCCCCCTTGACGCCCAGCTGCGGCAGGGAGGACAGCAGCGCCCACGTATAGGGATGCTGCGGCTGGTAGAACACTTCCTCCGCGGTGCCCACCTCGACAATATCGCCGGCGTACATGACGGCAATGCGGTCGGCCACGTGGGCCACCACGCCCAGGTCGTGCGTGATGTACACGGTGGTCAGGTTATACTTGGCAATCAGGTTGCGGATGAGGTTCAGGATCTGCGCCTGGATGGTCACGTCCAGCGCCGTGGTGGGCTCATCGCAGATCATGATGCGCGGCTGGCAGGCAATGGCAATGGCGATGACCACGCGCTGGCGCATGCCGCCGGAAAACTGGTGCGGGTACTGTTGGGCGCGGTGGGCGGCATCCTCAATCCCCACATCCGTCAGGATCTCGGCGGTGCGCTGCCGGGCTTCGGAGCCTCGCAAGCCCTGGTGCAGTTTGAGCGCCTCGCCAATCTGCGCGCCGATGGTCTTCAGGGGGTTGAGGCTGGTCATCGGGTCCTGAAGGATCATGGCGATCTCGCGCCCCCTGATCGTCAGCCATTCCTTCTCGGTGGTGAACTTAGCCAGGTCGCGGCCGCCGTAGAGGATCTCGCCGGAGTCCACCCAGCCGTTGGCGTCGTTCAACCCCATGAAGGTCTTGGTCAGCACGGTTTTTCCGGAACCGGATTCCCCCACGATGGCCAGGCTTTCCCCGGCATACAGGTCCAGCGACACGTCGCGGATGGCGTGCAGCACGCGCCCCCGCAAGCTGAACTTGACGTTCAGGTTGCGCACGGAAAAGATCACGTCTTTGTTCATCTTCATCCCCCTACACGTGGTTGCGCGGGTCTGCCGCGTCGGCAAAGGAGTTGCCGATGATGTAGAAGGACACCGTGACAATCGACAGCACGATGGTCGGGAACAGCAGCTGGTAGCTCTGCGGGGTGGACACAAACTTGCGCCCCACCGTGATCAGGTTGCCCAGCGACGGGATGCTCAGCGGCAGCCCCAAACCGATGTAGGTGATGAACACCTCGCTGCCAATGGCGCCGGGGATGGCCAGCGCCATGCGCAGCATGATCACCGACACCAGGTAGGGCAGCAAATTGCGCGTGATGATGCGCAGCGTGCCGGTGCCCAGGCAGCGGGACGCCATGTTGTAGTCGCGGTCGCGGATGATCACGATCTGGTTTCTGATAAACCGCGCCATGCTGACCCAGCCGGTCAGCGTCATGGCAAAGATCAGGGAGAAGATGCCCGGCCTCAATACATAGGCGATCAGGATCAGCACGATGGTGGTGGGGATGTTGTTGATCACATTGTAAATTTCGGTCATCACGCGGTCGACCTTGCGCACATAGCCCCAGATGACGCCCACGAGAATGCCCACCGCAGCCTCAATCAGCGCCACAACAAAGCCGATGAACAGGCTGGTACGCGTGCCCGACCACACCATGCCCCACAGGTCCTGCCCGGCGTTGTTGGTGCCGAACAGAAACGGCGCTTCGGTGGGCAGCAGGCGCAAGCTCGCGTTGCGCACGGTGGTGGCGGTCAAGCCGTCCCCGCTTACGCGCACGTCATCCCGGCGCACAAACAGCTCGTTGCCGCCCTGGGTATAGTCCATCGGCGTGCTGAACAGTTTGATGGCAAAGTTCGAGCGGCTTTCATACGGCACGTTTTGGGGGTCATCCGGCATTTTCAGTTTGGTGGTAAAGTCGTTGCGTACATACCCGGATTTTCCATCGACGTCCACCTTGACCCATTGGTCAAGGTGCTCCGTCACCGTGATGGCCTTCCGTGCGGGGATGGTGGCCAGCACATTGCTGACCGCCAGCCACTCTTCGTCCTGCCAGGGCGTCACGACCAGCCCGGTACCTTCGGGCGCGGTGGCGATTTCGGTGGTGGTTGCCGGACCGATATTGCTCATCTGCTTGCCCGTGATCGGGTGGTTGATGATCTTGGTTGCCGGGTACTGCCCGGGCAGATAGGGCTGGATAAAGGTAAACGTCACCAGCACCACCAGCACCACCAGCAGCGCAAGCGCGATGCGCTTTTTGCCGAACATGCGGAAGGTAGAGCCCCAGTACGAATAGTTGGAGTAGCCGGTGCGCTCGGCTGCTGCTTCACTGCGCGGAGCGTAGTCAAACAGCTGGTCCTCCGGCACGCTGCGCAGTTGTTTCTCTGCACTGATTTCGGCGCGTTGCGCCAGCTGGTCGCTGATCCGCTTCATCAGCGCACCTCAGCTTTGCGGGCGAACGAGATGCGCGGATCGATCAGCACCATCAGCACGTCGCCCAGCAGCATGCCGATGATCCCAATGCAGGAATAGATCATCACCAGCGCCTGCACCATCGGGTTGTCCTGCCGGCTGATCACGTCCACCAGCAGGCCGCCCATGCCGGGGATGGAATAAAGCGATTCGATATAGATGGACCCGCTGATCGTAAACAACAGCGTGGACGGGATGTACTGAATCATGGGCACAAAGGCGTTGCGGAACACGTGCTGCATGGTCACCGTGCTGTTTTTTACGCCCTTGGCGCGCGCGAGTTTGACGTAGTCCTTGTTCATTTCGTCCAGCATATAGCGCCTGAGCCACATCGCGTAGTAGGCAATGCTGCCCAGGGACATGGAAAACACCGGCAATATCCAGCTGACGGGGTTGGATTCCTCAAACAGCATGGAGATCCCCAGCGCGTTGGAACCGTACGCCTGCAGGAAGATGTAATACACCGCGGCGGGCACCGCGTTGACCAGCACAATGAACACCGTGCCGAACTTATCCCATAGCTTCGATTTTGAGCGCGCCATCGCACCGCCCAGCGGAATGCCGAGCCCAAGCGAGAGCGCCATGGACAGCACGCCCATCCGGATGGATATGGGCGCCTTTTTGACGATGATATCGGAGATCGAAGCACCCACGCTGTACCGGGCGGAAGTGCCCAGATCGCCGCGCAGCAGCGCGCCAAAAAAGTTTTTCATCTGCGTAAAGATGGGATCCCGAAGTCCCATCTGCTGCAGCCGGGCGTCAATGACCGCCTTGTCAAGCTTGTCGAAATTGTCAAAATAGCCCTCAATGGGCATCTGGCGCACCAGAATGAACACGACGGAAAGGATGATGATCAGCGTGAGAACGGCCGCAGCGACACGCTTGAGAATGTATTTGAGCAATCCGTTCCCGCCTTCCTGTGCTGTCTATTTGCTGCGGCAGGGAGCAATGCCCCCTGCCGCATGGTAAGAGTGTTTGTTCCGAAAGGTCTCTACTTGGCTGCATCGGCCAGCGCGGCGCGCTGCGCAAGCCATTCGTCGTACGCCTCGAAGTACTGGTCTGTGTTCATGGGCGTGTCCAGCACCTTCTGACCCTTGTAGCGCTCGTTGGACAGTCCGAAGGGCGCGTACTGGCTCTCAAACGGGTTCAGCCTGGCCGCGGTGTAGCCGCCGGAACCGTAGCCAAACGGCACGACAAACGCGTGATTGATGAAGAACGCTTCGGCATCGGCAAACGCCTCGTAACGCGCGGTGAGGTCGTCGGTGATCGCCTTGGCTTGCGCTACCAGCTTGTAGTATTCCTCATCATATTCGCCGGTGGCATACTCGGGGAAGTTGTAGTTCGAATCAACCGCGAAGGGATCGGTATACGTCTCGGGATCCGCATAGTCCGGCCCCCAGTTGCACTTGAGCAGCGCATAATTCCCGCTGCGGCGCACGGCGGACAGGAACCCGGAGGCCGGGCCAGCCTCGATGATGATGTCGATATAGTCCGCGCCCAGCAGGCCTTCCAGCTGCTGCTCAACGATCTGGCACTCCTCCGCCCAGGTGGTGGAGGTGGGCAGATAGCTCATCAGGATCTTGACCGGGAGGGTGGCGCCGGCCGCCGTCAACTCTTCCTTGGCTTTGTCGCGGTATTCGGCCGCCTTGGCCTCGTCGAACCAGCCTGTGGCGCCTGCGTCGGTCAAAGCCTTCAGGCCGCCCATGTTGACATAGTCGACACCCTCAATATCCACGAAATTGGGCGGTGTGATCGTGTTGAAGATAATGGACTCGGGGTTGTCCGGCTCGTTCACCAGCATGGCTTTGACGCGGTCCAGCGCATGGGCGATGGAGAACCGGAAGTTTTCGTTGTTCACTGCAATCTTCCAGTTGTCCGGCTCGAATGCCGCGTCAAACTCCGGCTTGAAGTTGAACGCGTAGAAGTAGGAGTAGAAACCGCTCTGGCGCACCGGGCGGATCAGGTCGGCTTTCTCGGGGTCGGCCAGCCAGTCCTTGGCGATGGCGGAATCGATGGTGGCCGCGTCAATCTCGCCGCGCATGTACAGTTCCGGCGACAAGGTAACCGCTTCCTTGTTGTAGATTTGCTCGATGGTCTGGATGAACACGCTGTCGGCGTCCCAGTTGGCATCATTTTTTGTGTACACGCGGCGCTCCTGGGGCTTGAACTCGCTGATCACATACGCGCCGTTGAACAAAAGCGTGTCGTTGCCGGTGGCCAGCCCGAAGCCGGCGCCCTTTTCCAGCAGGAACTGCTCGTTGACCGGCATGAAGCACACGTAGGTGGTCATCGACAGGAAGTAGGGCACCGGGGAGTTGAGCGTGTACTCAACGGTATAATCATCCAGCGCCTTGATGCCCACCGTGTCCCACTCGGTCTTGGGGGCGGGTGTCGCGCCCTCCTCGGGGGTAGCGGTGCCGGCGTAGTACGCCTCCGCGCCCGCGATGACACTGTACAGGATGTTGGCTGAGCTGGACGCGTTCTGTGCGTCCAGGATGTACTTGGCGGAAGCCACGAAGTCGTTGGCGGTCACCTCGGCGTACTCCTCACCTGCGCCGTTGACCCACTTCTGGCCCGGGCGGATGTGGAACGTCCAGGTCAAACCGTCCTCGCTGCGTTCCCAGCTTTCCGCAAGGGAGGGCTGTACCTGGCCGTAGCGGTCGTACTCGACCAGGGTGTCGATCACGTTGGCCGCGACGGCAAACTCGCTGGTGGTCGTTGTGATCAGGTAGTTGAGCGTGGTGACTTCACTGGAATACAGGGTCTTGTAGGTCGCATCCTCCGCCGCCGCGGGCAGGACGGACAGGACCAGTGCGCACAGGAGCACCAGGGACAGGATCCGCTTCATGTGGTCGACCTCCTTGTTGCTTGTTCGGGTACGGAATTGACTGTGTCAATCCATCGGGAACACAATAGCATCTGTTGCAGCTTTATGCAAGATTCGTCAGGAAACTTGCATTTTCTCGTCCACCGGGTCAAACTGGCTATTGTACAGTTCGGCATACACGCCGTGCATGGCCAGCAGCGTCTCATGGGAGCCCTGCTCCACAATGTTACCATCCTGCATGACCAGAATCACGTCGGCGTCCCGGATGGTGGACAGGCGGTGGGCGATGACAAAACTGGTGCGGCCGGTCATCAACTGCTGCATCCCGCGCTGGATGCGGTGCTCGGTGAGGGTATCCACGTTGGACGTCGCCTCATCCAGGATCATGATGGGGTTGTCCGCCAGCAGCGCGCGCGCGATGGTCAGCAGCTGCCGCTGCCCCTGGGAGATGTTGTCGCCCTCCTCGTTGAGCTCCATGTCATAGGCGCCCGACAGCGTGCGGATGAAGTGGTCGGCATGCGCGGCGCGCGCGGCTTCGATCACTTCCTCATCGGTGGCGTCCAGCCGCCCGTAGCGGATGTTTTCCATGATGGTGCCGGAGAACAGCCACGTGTCCTGCAGCACCATGCCAAACCCGCGGCGCAAGTCCTGCCGCCTGTGGTTGCGCACATCCTCGCCGTCGACGTAAATGGCGCCGTCATCCACATCATAAAAGCGCATCAGGAGCTTGACCATGGTGGTTTTACCCGCGCCGGTGTGGCCCACGATGGCGACCGTCTGCCCGGGCTTCACATCACAGGTGAAGCCTTTGATGACAGGCTTGTCCTTGTCATAGCCAAACGCCACCCGGTCAAAGCGCACATGGCCTTTGACGTCCCCGACGGGCACCAGGTTGTCCCGCTCGACTTCTTCCTCGGCGTTCAGGAACTCAAACACGCGCTCCGCAGCCGCGATGGTGGTTTGCACCTGCGAGGACATCTGCGCCAACTGCCCGATGGGGCCGGTAAAGTTGCGCGAGTACTGGATGAACGCGAGGATGTCGCCCAGCGCCAGCGAGCCGGCGGCCGCCAAGACGCTGCCCAATACGACCACCACCACATACCCCACGTTGCCGATGAAGGCCATCAGCGGGTGCATGAGCCCCGACATGAACTGGCTTTTCCAGGCGCTTTCGTACAGGTCGGCGTTCGTTTTGTCAAACACATCCAGGGACTTGGCGGTGTGCCCGAAGGCGGTGATCACCTGGTGGCCGCCATAGCTTTCCTCCACCTGGGTGTTGATGTCGGAGATCAGGGCCTGCTGGGCGGTGAAATACTTCTGGCTGCGTTTGAACACCATCGCCATCAGCACGCCGGACAGCGGCGCCACCGCGACCACCACCGCCGCCATCAGCGGGCTGATGGTCAGCATCATGATCAGAATGCCGATCAGGGTGGCGATCGTGCTGATCGCGCGGGTGATCGTCTGCGCCAGGTTGGAGCCCACCGCGTCCACGTCATTGGTGATGCGCGACAGCGTCTCCCCCGTGGGATGTCCCTCAAAGTAGCTCAGCGGCATGCGGTTGATTTTGCTGGAGATGTCCCTGCGCATGCGGTACACCACATCGGTGGACAACTTGGCCAGCACCAGCCCCTGTACGGCCTGGATCACGGTTCCTGCCGCGTACATATAGAACAGGAGCAGCAGCATGTCCCAGATGCGGCCAAAGTCGATGCCGCCTGTCCCCTGCATCTTGGCGGCGACGCCCTCGAAGATGGCGGTGGTGGCCTGTCCGGTAATTTTTGGGCCAAAGATCTGCATGACAGTGCCCAGCACCGCCATCACGGCGGCCAGCAGAAAGATCGCCCGATAACCGCGCAGGTAGACAAACAGCGCTTTGATGGTGCCTTTGGTATCCTTGGCTTTGCGTTCGACCGCTCTCCTGCCGGGTCCTCCGGGTCCGCGCTGCATTACCGATCACCCGCCTTTCCTGCGATTTCCTGTTCGCCCAGCTGACTTGCGGCGACCTCCCGGTATGCGGCGCTTTTCTCCAGCAGCTCGCTGTGCGTGCCGATGGCCGTGATGGCGCCGTTCTCCAGCACGATGATCTGGTCGGCCTGCATGACGCTGGCGATGCGCTGCGCCACCATGATCACGGTGGCGTCCTTCGCGTGCGTGCGCAGCTGCCGGCGCAGGTTCAGGTCGGTGCGGTAGTCCAGCGCCGAAAAACTGTCGTCAAACAGCAGGATCTTGGGGCGGGCGGCGATGGCGCGGGCGATGGACAGCCGCTGTTTCTGCCCGCCGGACACGTTGGTGCCGCCCTGGGCGATGGGCTCCAGATACCCTTGTTCCTTTTCCAGGATAAAGTCCTCCGCCTGCGCGATGCGCGCGGCTTCCTGCATGCGCTCGTCGGACATGTCCTCGTCGGCAAACTTAATGTTGGAGGCAATGTCGCCGGTGAACAGCACGCTGGACTGGGGCACAAGACCGATCAAGGAGCGCAGGGTCGTGAGCGGTATGTCCCTGACATCCACACCGTCAATCGTCACCCGCCCCTGAGTGGCGTCGAAAAAGCGGGGAATCATGTACAGCACGCTGCTTTTGCCGCTGCCCGTGCCGCCGATGATGCCGATCATCTGCCCCGGTCCGGCTTCAAAGCTGATGTCGTGCAGCACATCCTTGCTGGCGTCCGGGTACCGGAAGGACACATTTTCAAACCGCACGCGGCCGGTGAATTCCGGCATCGTGTCCACCTGCACGGGATCGGTGATGGACGGCTCGGTCGTCAATACCTCCTGGATGCGCTCCGCGGACACGTTGGCGCGCGGCAGCATGATGGCGGACATGGAGATCATCATGAAGGACATGACCACCTGCATGGTGTAGCTGATGAACGCCAGCAGGGAGCCCACCTGCATCGTGCCCAGGTCGATGCCCTTGGCGCCAAACCAGATGATCATCAGCGTGATCATGTTCATCACCAGGCCCATCAACGGCATCAGCAGGCTGAACACCCGGTTGATGAACAGGTTGACGCGCATCAAGCCCTTGTTGGCTTCGTCAAACCGGTTTTCCTCATATTCCTCGCGCGTGAAGGCTCGGATGACGGGCACGCCGGACAGGATCTCGCGGGACACCAGGTTGATCCGGTCGGTTAATTTCTGCATCATTTTGAACTTTGGCACCGCCAGTGAGGAGGTAACCACCACCAGCCCGATCATCGAGGCCACCGCCACCACAACGATCCAAGCCAGCCCGGAGCGCGACTGCATGACGCGGATGATGCCGCCGATGCCCAAAATAGGCGCGTACAGCAGCACGCGCAGCATCATCATGCTGGTCTGCTGCACCTGCTGCACGTCGTTGGTGGTGCGTGTGATCAGCGAAGCGGTGGAAAAGCGGTTGATTTCAGCGGTGCCAAAATGCAGCACCTTGCCAAACAGCTGCCCGCGCAGCCGGCGCCCGATGCGCGCGGAGGTGCGGCTGCCCACAAGGCTAGACGCCACGATAAACACGCCCATCAGCAGCGTGATGCCCAGCATCGCCAGGCCGGTGGTCCACAGATACCCGCGCTGGATTTTGCCGGCGTCCACGCCCAGCGCTTCATATTCAGTGCGCACAAACTGGATGGCGCCCTGTTTGAGCAGCGTGTCGCCCATCGCGCCCTGCCCCTGCAGCATGTCCCGCGCTTTTTCCAGAATGGTCTTTCGATCCACCAAGCCGGTGGCCAGCAGCGCTTTCATGGCTTGCGTCTGCGCGTTGTCCGGCATGTGCTGCAACGTATACTGCGTAGCCATCGGCAGCGCCAGCGCATCGTCAAGCTGCGCGATGGTCTGGTCATCATGCGCGGTGCGCACATACCGCCCGTCTTCCAGCGTGTAGGCGCTGTCCATCAGCTGCTTCTGTTCGGGCGTCAGGTAGGCGGAAAGGTCGTCAAAGCTTTTTGGGCTCAGGTACAGCGCGGCCGGATGTTCAATCCCCGCCTGCTGCACGCCCACGTCCACCAGGCTGCGGGTATAGTTGGGCAGCGCCAGTTCACACAACGCCTGCCCGACCAGCAGGATCAGGATGAGGATGGCCGCCCGCCACTCCGGCTTCAGATATCGAAACGCCTTCAACCGCTTACCTCCAGTAGATGCATTCGTGCAATGGGATATTATAGGGAGCGCACGCAAACGCTGTCAAACACGGTGCGCCCGCAAGCAGGGAACCTCACTATTTCATCTTTTCGAAAAAAAGATTTAATGAACATGCAACATTTCGAACGTTTCCCGCGTCTTATAGGGCGAGGTGATAAACATGACGCATGTGCTATCCGCAACGTTCCCAGAGAACCGCAAGGAAACCACAATCGCTTTGAACACCGAACAGCGCACCGTCCAGGTGGAC
>JAGVSV010000003.1 GCA_019137115.1 Bacillota bacterium | reverse complement strand
GGTGGCCCGGCTGGAGGCAGAGGTGCGCTCGCTGGAAACAGCGCTGAACACCCTGTACAGCCAGGCCGGAAAACACCTGCTGGAAAGCGCGGAGCGCACCGCCCGCCAGGCCAACGCGCTGACCGAGCAGTTGGTCGACGCCAAGCAGCGCCTGGCCGCCACGCGCGGGGACGCGCGGTGCGATGCCTGCCAGGCCCTCAATCCCCCGATGAACCGATACTGCGGGTGCTGCGGCGCCCGGCTGACTGATAACGCCACCTGAAAGGAAGGATCCCATGAGCCAGAACACCACCCCCGAAGCGGATATGAAGAACAATGTAAGCCAGAGCAACCCCGGCGGCGGCGCGCCCACCGGGTCATCCGGCGGGCCCACCCGCTATCCGCCCTATGGCGGGCCCAACTGGACCAGGCTGCGCAACATCGCGCTGATCATCTTTACGGTGACCATCGTGATGAACCTGCTGGCGGCCGGCCGCCTGGCCAACGCCGCGGTGCCCATCCAGTACAGCCAGTTCATGAAGCTGGTGGAGGAAGGGCATGTCGACCGCGCGGAATTGAATGAGGAGCGCATCTACCTGACGCTCAAGCCCCACACCGACATCACCATGGTGCGCGATTTGCTGGACACGACCATCCCGCCCGCTGTGGCGGCGGCGCTTTCGTCCGGCACCGTGTACACCGCCGTCATCATGGACGACCCGCAGTTGACCACGCGCCTGTATGAGAAGGACGTCACCTTCTCCAAGATATACAACGAAACGCGTTCCTCGCCGATCCTCAACTTCGTGCTGTCCTGGGTGCTGCCGATGCTGCTGATGTACTCGTTCTACGCGTTTGTCATCCGCAGGCTGACCCGAAAAATGAGCAGCGGCGGCGGCATGGGCGGCATGTTCAGCGTGGGCAAGAGCAAGGCCAAGGAGTACAACGTGCAGACGTCCACCGGGGTCAAGTTCTCCGACGTGGCCGGACAGGACGAGGCCAAGGAAAGCCTGCTGGAGATGGTGGACTTCCTCAAAAACCCCGGCAAATACCAGTCCATCGGCGCGCGGCAGCCCAAGGGCGCGCTGCTGGTGGGCCCGCCGGGCACCGGCAAAACGCTGCTGGCCAAGGCCGTGGCGGGCGAAGCCGGGGTGCCATTCTACTCGATCACCGGCAGCGAGTTTGTGGAGATGTTTGTCGGCGTGGGCGCCAGCCGCGTGCGCGACATGTTTGAGCAGGCTAAGAAAAACACGCCGTGCATCATCTTTATTGACGAAATTGACGCCATCGGCAAATCGCGCGACAACCGCTTCAGCGCCAATGACGAGCGGGAGCAGACGTTAAACCAGCTGCTGGCCGAGATGGACGGCTTTGAGGGCAAGCAGGGCATCATCGTGCTGGCCGCTACCAACCGCCCCGAGGTGCTGGACAAGGCGCTGCTGCGCCCCGGCCGCTTTGACCGCCGCATCATCGTGGAAAAACCCGACCTGCCCGGGCGTGAGGCCATCCTGGCCGTACACGCCGCCAGGGTGAAGCTGGGCCCGGACGTTGACCTGCGGCAGATCGCGCTGGCGACCTCCGGCGCCACGGGCGCTGACCTGGCCAACATGGTCAACGAAGCCGCGCTGCTGGCCGTCAAGGAAGGCCACGACCAGGTGCAGCAGAAGGACCTGATGGAATCGGTTGAAGTGGTCATCGCCGGCCGCGAAAAGAAGGACCGTGTCATGAACCCCAAGGAGCGCGAGATGGTCGCCTACCATGAGGTGGGGCATGCGCTGGTGTCCGCCCAACAGCGGGACGGGCAGCCGGTGCAGAAGATCACCATCGTGCCGCGCACCATGGGCAGCCTGGGCTACACGATGAACATGCCCGAGGAAGAGCGCTATCTGATGACCCAGTCGGAGCTGCTCGCGCAGATCACCTCGCTGCTGGGCGGCCGGGCGGCGGAGCAAATCAAGTTTGGCGAAGTGACCACGGGCGCCTCCAACGACATCCAGCGCGCCACGGCGCTGGCGCGCGGCATGGTCACCCAGTATGGCATGAGCGACGCCTTTGGCCCGATGGGCCTGGAAACGCCGGAGAACCAGTACCTGGACGGCCGGCCGGTCTTTGGCGGCTCGGACGCCTCCAGCGCTGCGGTGGACAAGGAAGTGCGCGACATCCTGATGCGCGCCGAGGAGGAAGCCATCAAGCTGCTGAAGGAGAACGTCGACGCGCTGGACCGCATCGCCCAGCACCTGCTGGACAAAGAAAACATCACCGGCGAGGAGTTCATGGAACTGCTCAACGCGGCGTAAGCCGACAACAGAAAACGTATATCAATTAAAGGCAGGCGCCCGGAGCAATGGGCGCCTGCCTTTCCAACGGTTGTCTGGCGCGGACGCGCCTACGCGGTCTTTTCCGGCCGCCACGCCCGCGCCGCTTTGAACATCGCCACGATGTTCTCCGGCGGCACATCGCCTTGCAGGTTGTGCGCGGCGGCAAAGATGTACCCGCCCTGGTGCGCCTGCATGCCGTTGAGCAGCCGGTGTACCGCGCCCGTTACGGTGTCCGGCGTGCCGCCGGGCAGCTCAACCTGCGTGTCCAGGCCCCCGTGAAAGGCGATGCGTCCGCCGTAGTTTGTCCGCAATGCTTCCGGCGCCATGGCCGGGTCGCAGGGCTGGATGGGGTTTAAAATGTCCACCCCGCAGGCGATCAGGTCGGGGATCAGGCGCGCCACATTGCCGCAGGAATGGTGCAGAAACGGCGCGTCGGTGAACTGTTTGGTGTACAGGATGCGCTCAGTGAACGCCGGGGCGATCACGCTCCGGAACATGTCCGGCGAAAGAAACAAACTGCGCTGCGTGGCAAAGTCATCCCCGCTGGACGTAAAGTCGATATACGGGCCCACATGGCGGTAGTACCGTTCGATCACCTTTTTCTGGTAGGCCAGCACAATGGCGATGAACTTTTCCACAAAGGGCTCGTCCTCATACAGGCGGATCATGAAATCCTCAAACCCGCACATCCACAGCCCCAACTCAAACACGCCGTACACCGGGTGCGAGGCGCAGATCACATAATCGGTCTCCTGTTGCAGCCGCCTTGCTTCGCGCCCCAATGCGGCCAGCATGTCCTCCGGGATGGAATCCGGATCCGGCCAGGGATAGTCATCCAGGTCGCGGGCGGTCTTGCCCTTGAGCGGCTCCTCCACAATGTCCCAGTACAGGCCGGTGAACCTGCGCGTGATCCCCCATTCGTCGATGTATTCTGTGGCCGACAGCCGTTTGTACAGCGATTTGGGCGGCCGCAGGATGTCTCCGATGCCGCGGGTGTCGATGTCCAGCGCGCGCAGCAGCGCCTCGCGCGGGTTGGGGTCGTTCGCCAGGCCCAGGTGCGCAATCAGATCACGCTCCGCCTCCGGCGACAGCCCGGACAGCGGACAGCCCAGCAGATCCAGCGTCAGGTGATCCACCGCGCGGTGCTGTACCGCGTCATGAAACGCCTTGCGGCGAGCGCCCATGGCAGCCTCCCCACCCATCCCAGGGACGGGCATTTTGTTTGTTCCCACCGCATCTTACCACGCGCCCTATTGCGCAAACAAGGGCGCGGTATGCTATAATCCAAGCCAGTACGCAGACTTGAGCATACAGGAGGACACCATGACCAACACAAAAACCGCGCGCATCGGGGTGATCGGGGCAGGCGGCATCGCCAACAGCGTGCATCTGCCCAGCTTAAAGGAATTGCCCACCGCCGAGCTGGTCGCCATCTGCGACCTGCGGCCCGAAAAAGCCGAAGCCGCCGCGCGCAAATTCGGCACCGGGCACACCACCACCTACTGGGACATGTACGCGATGCTGGACAAGGAGCATCTGGACGGCGTGCTGGTGCTGGTGGAGCCTGACCGCCTCTTCCGCGTGGCGCGCGACGTGATGATGCATGGCCTGCCGGTGCTGATGGAAAAGCCCGCGGGCATTTCGGCGCATCAGGCCAATTCGCTGGTGCGCGTCAGCCAGGAGCAGGGCGTCGTGTGCGCGGTGGCGATGAACCGCCGCCATGTCCCGCTGGTGCAGCAGGTGATGAAGCGCATGCAGGAGGTCACCACGCTCACGCAGGTGGACGGCATGTTTTACAAGAACAGCGACATCCAGCGCAGCTGGGACTATGCCTCGGCCTACGGCACCGACGGCATCCACGCGCTGGACCTGGTTCGGTACCTGGCGCAGGGCGAAGTAGTGGACTGCTCGTCGGTGATCGGCCGGTATTCCGGCTCCGCGGTGGACAACGCGTGGGCCAGCGTCATGCGCTTTGACAACGGCGTGATCGGCACGATGCGCTCCAACTACCAGACCGGCGCGCGCGTGCACACCTTTGGCATGCACGGCCCGGGCGCCAGCGCCTACATCAACCTGGGCTTCGGCGGCACCGAGTGTGACGCGGTGATCCTGTACAACAAGGGCGGCGCGATGTATTCCCTTGCCTCCGGCGGTGTAGGCGGGCTTGACCGCGAAACCTATGACGGCCGGGACATCGCGGGCTCCGACGCGTTCCACGCCTACTACGGCTACAAGGCCGAGGACGAGGACTTTATCAACGCCATATTGACCGGCGGGCAGCCGATGTGCACGGTGGCGGACGCCGCCAGATCCATGGAGCTGGCGGAAAAGCTGCTGGCCAGCGCGATCTAAGGCGTGGACGCACAAACGCTGGGCTTTGGCATCGTGGGGTGCGGCGGGATTTCCGCCGTGCACATCGCGGCGATTGATCTGCTGCCCGGCGCGGCGCTTGTCGGCGTCGCCGACCGGGACATCGCGTGCGCCCGGCAGACCGCGCAAACGCACCACACCCGCGTATTTGCGTCCTTTGCCGACATGCTGGCATCCCCGGATGTGGACATCGTCAGCCTGTGCACGCCCAGCGGGCTGCACGCGCCGATGACGCTGGAAGCGCTCAAAGCTGGCAAGCACGTGGTGGTGGAAAAGCCGCTGGCGCTCACGCTCCCGGACGCCGATGCCGTGATCGCGCAGGCGGATGCCAGTGATCGAAAAGTGTGCGTGATCTCCCAGCTGCGCTTTTCGCCCGCGGTACAGGCGGTCAGTCAGGCGCTTGCGGGCGGGCAGCTCGGGCGTGTGGTGTCCGCGCGGCTGACCATGCACTACTGGCGCAGCCCGCAATACTACGGGTCCTCGCCCTGGCGCGGCACCTGGGCGATGGATGGCGGCGGCGCGCTGATGAACCAGGGCATCCACGGCGTCGACCTGATGCTGTATCTGCTGGGGCCGGTGCGCCGCCTGTCCGCCCTCACCAAAACGCAGACCCACGCCATTGAAACCGAGGACACCGCCGCGGCACTGCTCGAGTTTGCTTCCGGCGCGGTGGGCACCCTGCAGGCGTCCACCACCTGCCACCCCGGCTATCCGCGCACGCTGGAGATCTGCGGCGACGGGGGCAGCGTGGTCTTGCGCGAGGACAGCATCCTGTCCTGGGATTTGCCGGGCGAAGCGCCCGAAACCCTGCATGCCCAGGGCAACCCGGCGCAGGATCACAAAGCCATCCACCCCGAGGGGCACCGCATCCAGCTGGAGAACATGATCAACGCCGTGCAGGGCAAGGAACCGCTGCTGGTGGACGCGCGGGAGGGCAGAAAGCCGCTGGCGCTCATCCTTGCGGTATATGAATCGGCCAGGCAGGGCACCTTCATCAGCCCGGCCTGACACCGCATGCGGCACGGTGCCGGCGGAAGGGGGCGAACAGATGGCATGCACCATCCGGGGCATCCGTACCAGCCAATACCCGGCGCTGGAGGAATTCCTGTACGGTGCGGTCTTTGTACCGCCGCGCACGCCTTTGCCTGACAGAAACATGCTGCAACACCCGGACATCGCGCTGTACACCGGGGGTTTTGGCGCACAGCCTGACGACCACGGGCTGGTGGGCGACACCATTGTCGGCGCGGTAGGGGCGCGCATCATGGAAGACTACAGCCATGTGGATGATGAAACGCCCTGGCTGGCCATGTCCGTACTGCCGGCATACCGCGGCCGGGGCATCGGCGCCGACCTGCTGCGGCGCATGCTCAAGCACCTGCGCGGCAAGGGGTACTGGCAGGTGTCGCTGTCGGTGCAGAAGGCCAACTACGCCGTTTGGCTGTATACAAAGGCGGGGTTCACGGTGTACAGGGAGAACGCGGACGACCTGATCATGGTGTGCGCACTGCAAAAGGAGAACATATGAGCAGCAATTTCCTGCGCGCGGTGCGCTTTGAACGGCCGGATTATATCCCGATGGCGTTTTCGATCAACGCGGCGTGCTACCACCATTACGACCAGGACTTCCTGTTTGACATGCAGGAAAGCCACCCCCTGCTGTTCCCCGGCTTTGTGCGCCCCAAGGGGCACTATGTGCCCGAATACAGCCTGGTTGCGCGCAGGGATGAACCCTACACCGATGACTTTGGCTGCCTGTGGAAAACCGCGGACGACGGCATCACCGGCACCGTGGTCGGCCACCCGCTCAAAAACTGGGACGCGTACCGGGACTATCAATTCCCCGACCCCGAGCGCTGCATGGGCATCGGGCCGATTGACTGGGCGCAGGAGGAAACCCGCATTGCTAAGGAGAAGGCCGACGGCCATTTCATCACGCGCGGCCTGCGCCACGGGCACACGTTTTTGCAGCTGTGCGACCTGCGCGGCTACGATAACCTGCTGTTTGACATGGCGGACGAGCACCCGATGCTGGGCGACTTAATCGAAAAACTGGAAGCCTTCAACGCGCACATCATCACAAGGTATGCCGACCTGGGCGCGGACATGCTGTCCTACCCGGAGGATCTGGGCATGCAGCGCGGCCCGATGCTGTCGCCCAGCACATTCCGCACGTGGATTCAGCCAAGCTACCGGCGGCTGATGGCCATCGCACGCGACCGCGGGCTGGCGGTGCACATGCATTCCGACGGCGACATCCGCGACCTGGCGGACGACCTGATCGAGGGCGGGGTGGAGGTGCTCAACCTGCAGGATCTGGTCAACGGCATTGACTGGATCCGCGACAAATACAAGGGCAGAACCTGCATCGACCTGGACATCGACCGCCAGCAGGTGACGGTGTTCGGCACGCCGCAGCAGGTGGACGACCTGATCCGCTATGAAGTCACCGAGCTGGGCGCCAGGGAAGGCGGGCTGACGATGATCTTTGGCCTGTACCCCGGCACCCCGCCTGACAACGTCAAAGCGCTGATGGACGCCATGGAGAAGTACGCGTACCATTTCAGCTGACAGCCTGAACCATTCAGCGCCGCCCGGTAGGGCGGCATTTGTTATCCACACCGCCCTTGGGGTATAGCCATTCCATACACCACCAACGGGAGGCACCATGAACCAACCCAGGCCTGTGACCTACCGCGCATTCCTGTGGGATGTGCTGATCTGCTCGCTGGGCGCCTATGGCGGGCCCGAGGCGCACTTTGGCGTGTTCTCCGCCCACATGGTGCAGCGCAGGGGGTATTTAACCCAGGCGGAGCTAGCCGAACTGATCGCGCTGACGGTGCTGTTGCCCGGCCCCAGCAGCACGCAGACCATCGCGGCCATCGGCTACAAGGTGGGCGGCACGAAGTTGTCGCTGCTCACGCTGCTGGTGTGGGCGCTGCCGGCGATCCTGATCATGGCGGTGCTGTCGTTCATGGGGCAGCTGCTGGACGCGCTGCGCATCAGCCCGGAGGGGCTGCGCTATGTGGGGCCGATGGCGGTGGGCTTTGTGGCGGTGGCGGCGTGGCGCATCGGCCGCAAGGTGGTCACCGATGTGCCCACCTGGGCGCTGTTCTTGCTGGGCGCGGTGGTCACCTACTTTTTGAAGGCGCCCTGGGTATACCCGCTGGTGCTGCTCTCTGGCGGCGCGGTCAGCGTGTGGCTGCACAGAAATGAAGCCCTCTGGAACCCCGTCACCGTGCGCCCGCCGTGGAGATACCTGATCGCCTTCGCGCTGCTGGCGGTGGGCAGCCTGGCGCTGCGCGCGGTATGGGACGTGAAGCTGGTGCACCTGTTCGAGAGCTTCTACCGCTACGGGTACCTGGTTATCGGCGGCGGGCAGGTCGTGGTGCCCATGATGGTGTCGGAGCTTGTGGACACCCGGGGCTGGCTGACCGCGCGCGAGTTTCTGACCGGCTTTGGCCTGGTGCAGGGCCTGCCCGGGCCTATGTTCAGCTTCAGCGCCTATGCCGGCGGCATGGCCGCGCGTGACCTGGGCCTGTTCGGCCAGGCACTGGCCGCGCTGGTCAGCGGCCTGGCGATCTTCCTGCCGGGTATCCTGCTGATCTTTTTCGTGTATCCGATGTGGGAAAGCGTCAAGCGCATCCACGGCGTGCGCGCTTCCCTGCGCGGCGTCACCGCGGTGGCCGGCGGCCTGATCGCCTCCGCCGCAATCAGCCTGATGCAGAAAAGCGGGTTTTCAGTGGACAACCTGCTGGTGCTGGCGGTGACCGTCGCGCTGCTGCTGTGGCGCAAAATCCCGGCGCCGGTGATCGTGCTGGGCGTGATGATCCTGGGGTTTGCCTTGTAGCGGGAAACGTTTGACACACGCCGTGCCTTCCCTTACCATGGCATCAAAAGGGCCTCACCGCCCCCATGGAAGGAGTCCGCATATGTCATTCAAGATCGCGTTCATCGGCGCGGGGTCGATCGGCTTTACGCGCGGGCTGTTGAGCGACATCCTCTCCGTGCCGGAGTTTCGGGACATCCAGGTGTCATTCCATGACATCAGCCAGCACAACCTGGACATGGTGCACGCGCTGTGCCAGCGGGACATCGACGCCAACAACCTGTCCATCCGCATCGAAAAAACGCTCGACCGCCGCCAGGCGCTCAAAGGCGCCAAATATGTGATCAACTGCATGCGCGTGGGCATGCTGGAGGCGTTTGCCAAGGATGTGGAGATCCCGCTGAAATATGGGGTCGACCAGTGCGTGGGCGACACGCTGTCCGCCGGGGGCATCTTCTACGGCCAGCGCGTGATTGAAGTGATGAAGGGCGTGTGCCGGGACATCCGCGAGGTGGCCGCGCCCAACTGCCTGCTGCTGAACTATTCCAACCCCAACGCCATGGTCACCTGGTACTGCAACACCTATGGCGGGGTCAACACCGTGGGCCTGTGCCACGGCGTGCAGGGCGGCCATGAGCTGATCGCCCGCGTGCTGGGCCATGACGTCAAGGATGTGGACATCATCTGCGCCGGCATCAACCACATGACCTGGTACATCTCCATCAAGCACAAGGGGGTCGAAATCGGCGACCAGCTGCTGCCCGCGCTCAAGGCCAACCCGGACACCGCCCGCACCGAAAAGGTGCGCATCGACATGATGGAGCGCTTTGGATATTTCTCCACCGAGTCCAACGGCCACCTGTCCGAATACGTGCCCTGGTACCGCAAGCGCACCGACGAAATCATCGACTGGATCGACCTGGGCGTGTGGATCAACGGCGAAACCGGCGGCTACCTGCGCGTGTGCACGGAAGGCCGCAACTGGTTTGAGACCGATTTCCCCAACTGGATGAAGGAGCCGCCCCGCGTCTACGGCCAGGAGCACCGCGGGCGCGAGCACGGCAGCTACATCATCGAGGGCCTGGAAACCGGGCGTATCTACCGCGGGCACTTCAACGTGGTCAACAACGGCTGCATCACCAACCTGCCCGATGACTGCGTGGTGGAGGTGCCCGGCTACGTGGACATCCACGGCATCAACATCCCGAAACTCGGCGACCTGCCGATGGGCTGCGCCGCCTGCTGCTTGAGCAACGTCACCGTGCAGCGCCTGGCTGTGCACGCCGCCTTAAACGCCGACATCACGCTGCTGCGGCAGGCCATGATGATGGATCCCCTGGTCGGCGCCGTCTGCAACCCCAGGGAAATCTGGCAGATGGTGGACGAAATGCTGATCGAGGAAGCCGAATGGCTGCCCCAATATAAAGACGACATCGAACAGGCCAAGGCCCGCATGGCCCAGGCCAAACAGGACGGCACCTGGATTCCCCCCATCCAAACCCAGGGCGCCGCCCGCCTGCACACCAAATCCGTGGACGAAATGGCCCAAGACCGCGCCAAAGCCCGCGCCAACGCCGCCGAAGCGGACAAAGGACAGGAGCGGACGAAGGGGTAAGGGGCGTAAAAGGGCGGGGACACTTAGCGGCCGGCTGCCAGCGCACAGCATGACGCTGGGCAAGGCGGCGATCGCGGGACACACGTTTCTTGCGCGGCTGGAGCCGGCGGCACGAACGGCCACTGGGTGGCATAGCCATCCGGGCTGCGCGGGAATCAAATTGGTCACTGTTTGCATGTGTTGTTCTCACGGCGTCCGTCAGCAGCCGGACGCCTTTTACCTCTCCGGGCGCTTCCCCTATTGCCACACCCCTTCCTCCCCGCCCTCCACAAACCACTGCCCGTGGGCGTACCACAGTTCCTTTTCGTGGCCATTGATCCGGCACAGGAAGCGCAGGCCCTCGCCGCCCGCTTTGCGCGCCACGGCGGGGCGCACATCCAGCAGGCGGTCAATTTCCCAGCTGCGGCCATCGGGCCAAATCAGCCGCAGGGGCACGATGCTGCCGTCCGGATGCGTGATGGCGAGCACCCCAATGTAGATTTTTTTCGCAAACCGTTCGTTTTTGTCCATTTCATTTCTGTCCATATGTGCCTCTGCTTATCAAGTACGCGGGAAAGCCTTGCACTCTATCTCATTGCAGCCAGCCAATCGGGTGTACCAAGTGGTC
>JAGVSV010000128.1 GCA_019137115.1 Bacillota bacterium | reverse complement strand
AACCACGGCGTGGCCTTCTCCAAATATTCCTCCGGCGACAGCGCCCGGATATAGGCCGCGTTGAACCATTTGAGCTTCTCAATGTCAAAGATGGCGGGGGATTTGGACAATCCCTCCACGCTGAACGCCTCGATCAGCTCGTCCATCGTGAAAAACTCGCGGTCGTTGCCCGGGCTCCAGCCCACCAGCGCCAGGTAGTTAATGAGCGCCTCGGTTAAGTACCCTTTGTCGATAAAGTCGCTGTAAAAGGCGTCGCCGTCGCGTTTGGACAGCTTGTGCTGCTGGTCGCGCATCACCGTGGGCAGATGGATGTACGTGGGCGCGTCCCAGCCCAGCGCGCGGTACAACAGGTTGTATTTCGGCGTGGAGGACAGGTACTCCATGCCGCGCATCACGTGGGTGATGCCCATCAGGTGGTCATCCACCACGTTGGCGAAGTTATAGGTGGGCATTCCGTCGGCTTTTAGCAGCACCATGTCATCCAGCGTCTTGTTCTCCACCGAGATGTGGCCATATACGAGGTCATCAAACCCGCTCTCGCCCACCTCGGGCGCGTTCTGCCGCACCACATAGGAGGTACCCGCGTCCAGCTTTTGCTTGACCTGTTCCGGCGTCAAGGATAGGCAGTGCTTGTCATACTTCCAGGTGTCGCCACGGGCTTCGGCGGCAGCGCGGCGCTGCGCCAGTTCCTCATGGGTGCAGAAGCAATAATACGCGTGCCCTGATGCGATCAGCTGCAGGGCATAAGGCAGGTACGTGTCCTTGCGCTCGCTCTGTACATACGGTCCATAGGGGCCGCCGATGTCCGGGCCTTCATCCCACTGCATGCCGCAGCTGCGCAGCGTGTCATAGATGACCTCCGTGGCGCCGGGCACAAAGCGATCCTGGTCGGTGTCCTCAATGCGTAGCACGAACACGCCGTTGTTTTTCCTCGTAAACAGGTAGTCATACAGCGCGGTGCGGAGCCCGCCTAGGTGCATAAACCCGGTGGGGCTGGGCGCAAAGCGCGTGCGGATGGTCGCCATATCGGTTCCTTTCACGGTTTGTTACGGCCGGTAGCTGTCCTTCAGGCTCACCACACGGTTCATGACCGGCAATGCGGGGGTGCTGTCCTTGTCCTTGCAGAAATAGCCCACCCGCAAAAACTGGCACACCCAGCCAATGTCGGCATCCAGCACCGCGTGCTCGGCATAGCCACGCTCAACAACCAGGCTCTTGTCATTCAGCCGGGCGATAAAGTCCTTGCGGTCCTCGTCGTCGCCTTCATCCTCGCGCAGCAGGGGGTCGTACAGCCGCGCCTCGATGGGCGTGCAGTCCGCGGCGTTGACCCATTGCAGCGTGCCTTTTACCCTCCGCTCGGAGCCGGGGGAGCCGGAGCGGCTGTCCATGTCCACGGTGCAGGCCAGCGCCGTAATATTGCCCGCATCATCCCGGATCACTTCCTCGCAGCGGATGATGTACGCGCCCTTGAGCCGCACCTCATTGCCCGGCGACAGGCGGAAGAACTTTTTCGGCGGGTTCTCCATAAAGTCGTCCTGATCGATCCACAGCTCGCGGCCAAAGGACACCTGCCGCTCGCCCATGTCGGGGTGCTCGGGGTGGTTCTCCATGGTCAGGGTATCCACCTTGCCCTCCGGCCAGTTGGTCAGGATCACCTTGAGGGGCTTCAATACCGCCATCACGCGCGGGGCCTTGTCGCCCAGGTCGTTGCGCACGCAGTGCTCCAGCAGCGCGTAATCCACCACGCTGTCGGCCTTTGCCAGGCCCACCCGGTCGATAAAATCCCGGATGGCCGCAGGCGAAAAACCGCGCCTGCGCATCCCGATCAGCGTGGGCATGCGGGGGTCATCCCACCCGGTCACATAACCGCCTTCCACCAGCTGGCGCAGGTAGCGCTTGCTCATCACCGTGCGCGTCAAATTGAGCCTTGCAAACTCGATCTGCCGGGGGCCGGTGGACATGTGCCCGTGCTTGTCGGTGTGGGGCGTCCGGTAGCCCGCCTTTTCCACCACCCAGTCATACAGCGGGCGGTGATCCTCATACTCCAGCGAGCACAGCGAGTGCGTGATGCCCTCAATCGCGTCGCCCAATGGGTGCGCGTAGTCATACATTGGGTAGATGCACCAGGTGTTGCCGGTGCGGTGATGTTCCTTGTACAGGATGCGGTACATGGTCGGGTCGCGCATGTTCATGTTGGGCGACGCCATGTCGATCTTGGCGCGCAGCACCATCCGGCCCTCCTCAAACTCGCCCGCGCGCATGCGGCGGAACAAATCCAGGCTTTCCTCCCAGGGCCGGTCGCGCCACGGACTATTCCGGCCGGGCTCGGTCAATGTGCCGCGGTACGCGCGCATTTCCTCCTGGGAAAGCTCATCAATGTACGCCAGATCGCGCTTAATAAAATCCTCCGCGATGCGGTAGCATTCCTCATAGTATTCGCTGGCGTAATACAGCCCGCCGTCCCAGTGGAAGCCCATCCAGTGGATGTCCTCCATCATGCTGTCGACAAACTCGGTTTCTTCCTTTTCTGGGTTGGTGTCGTCAAAGCGCAGGTTGCACAGCCCGCCATACTTTTCCGCCGTCAGAAAGTTCGTGACCATCGCTTTGCAATGGCCAATGTGAAGGTAGCCGTTGGGTTCCGGCGGAAAGCGCGTGTGCACCTTCTGGCAGCGGCCCAGCCGCAAGTCCTCGTCAATGATGTCCCAAATAAAATTGCTGCGCTCCGGGCTGTTCTGCATACTGACCTCCTGCATGTGAAACCAGCGCCATTATACGTGCGCGGCGCCAATAGGACAAGGGCAGCAGCGCAATGCGCCACTATCCATCTGTCCTATTCGTCGATGTTCCTCCCGCTTCTGTCCGTTTCCCTGCCCTGGTTCCACCAGATTAGCGACAGCCAGTCGGCCGCGTCCATCCTGCCAAAGGACAGGCCGAAAGCGATCAGGCCGACAAGTACGATGGGCCCAACACCGCCCACTGGCCGGTGGCAATACCGATCACAACGGCCGCCACGCTAAGCACCGCCACCAGCCGCATCAGGAACACCGTCGCCCTGTGCAGAAAGGCGTCGTACTTTTGCAGCGGCGTACGGCGGTCTGCACTCTTGTCGGCCGTGCTGTCCGGTTGCAACCCCAGCTGATCCTGCGGCGCGTCGCCCCGGTCCCTCCGTTTGCCCATGGCGGTTTCCTCCCTTGCGGTGCGGGTTGGGCCCAGACGCCTATCCCTTGACCGAGCCGGTGGTCAGGCCGGTAACGATCCTTTCGGAGAAGAAAAAGTAGATGACAATGATGGGCGCCAGGGCGACCGCGACCCCCGCGAACACCTTGTTCCAGTTGGATAGGAAATCCGCCGTGTAGTTGTAGATGCCCAACGTCAGCGTGCGGTTGGCGGAGTTGGTCAGGAACACCAGCGGCAAATAGAAATCGTTCCAGATCATGATGAAGTTCAGCAGCGCCACCGTGAACACAACCGGCTTCATGATGGGGATCACCAGAAAAATAAACGATTGAAAGTCGTTAGCGCCATCAATCCGCGCGGCCTCCAGCAGGGCGTGCTCAAAGCCACGGAAAAAGCGCGAGAACACCACCACCGAGAACGACATGTTGGCCGCGTAGATCAATGCCAGCCCGAACAGGCTGTTGACCAGGTTGAGCCACTTCAGGATGATAAACAGCGGAAGGATGCCCAGCTGAATGGGGAACATCAGCCCGATGGTGAAGTAGTTGCTCAGAAAACCACGGCCGCGGAACGTATACATCGAAAGCCCGTAGGACACTGTGGAGGAAAACGCGACCAGCAGCGCCGTGCCCATGGTCACCAGCAGCAGGCTGTTGATCAGGTTGCGCATAAATCCGTCCTCCACCAGGACGATGCGGAAATTTTCCAGCACAAAGGCGTTGGGCCAGCCAAACGTGTTGGCAATCAGGTCCGGCTTGGTCTTGAAGGCATTCAGGATGGAGTTGCCAATCAGGTAAATGGCAATGAACGAATACAATATCAGCACCACCGAGATGATGCCCTTTGCAACAGCGGCGGAGCGCGTCTCGCTGATCGACTTGTGCGCACGTCGTTTTGTCATATTGACCCTGCCTGCCTGCGCTCCAGCGCGTAGATCAGCGCGCGCAGCAACAAGAAGCACGCCATGATGATAACCAGCACCGTCACGCTGATCGCCGAACCATAGCCCAGAGAGGTTTCCCCGAAATAGGTTCCGCCAAACGCCCGCCGGTAAAACACCATCTGCACGAAGTCCAGCGTGTTGTTTACGCCGCCCTGCACGCCGCCCAGCAGGAACGGCAGATCAAACATGGTCAGCGCGTAAATGATCGAAAGCGTGGACACCGTGTTGAGCGAACTGCCCAACTGCGGCAGCACAACGCGGAAGAACATCGCCAGCTCCCCGGCGCCGTCGATGCGCGCGGCTTCCAGGATGTCGTGGGAGACTTCCTTCATGTTGGCGTTGAAAATCATCATGCCGTTGCCGATGAACGCCCAGATCACAATGGCCACAAAAATCTTGAAGCTCATATTGGGGTCGCCCATCCACGCGCCCCGAAGGTGCGGAAGCCCCACGGCTGCCAGCAGGTTGTTCAGCATGCCGATGTTGGGGTCAAAAACCATTGTGGCAAAAAATCCGATGATCGACGTGCTGATCACATATGGCAGAAACAGCATGAACTGGATGTATTTGTGCGCCTTGATCCTTATGTAGAGCACATAGGCAAACACGATTTGCAGCGGCGTGATAATGAGAAACACCACGCCGACATACTTGAAGTTGTTGGTCAGCGCGTTAAAGAAAATGCGCGACTCCCGGCTGCTGAACAACAGCTTCCGATAGTTGGCCAACCCTACCGGCACCATCGGACCCACACCGCTCCAGTTGAAAAAGCTCATGTATACGGCAAATACGATCGGAACGATCATGAACACCGTATAGATGAGAAAACCGGGGACAATAAACCCGATATACGCCCTGCTCCGCTTCACACATTCCTCCGGGCTATGGGGCGGCGTTTAACGGCCATGCCTTGGTGGAACGCCGCGCAGTGATCTGCTACAAGTTGCCGGGGGGATATCTCCCCCCGGCGTTGTGCAACGTGGTTCTCGCTCAAGACGCTTACTTTACCAATTCCTGCAGTTCGTTCAGGAAATCCTCGACCGTGATGCCGCCCGAGAAAATCTTGGTCTGATCCTCTTCCCACACGGTGCCGGGCGCCTCGTCTTCCTTGGCGTTTTGCACCATGATGTTGTACCAGCTTTCCGTCATCACATCAAACTGGGTGATGTCGTTGACCACCGGGTTTTCCGAGACGATCTTGGATGTGGCAGGGATGCTGTCCAGGGTGTTGACCCAGATGGTTTGCCCTTCCAGGCTGGCAAAGTAATTCAGGAATGCCAGCGCAAGGTCGGGGTACTTGGTGTGCGCGTAGATCGAGAAGCCGTTGGACGATGTGCCGACAAACGGCCGCACGCCGTCATTGGTGGGGATCTGGAACGCACCGTAGTTCAGGTCCGGATTGTTGTTGTTGATGGTGGAGATGTTCCAGGTGCCATCCACCGACATGGCGGCCTCGCCCTTGGAGAAGGCAAGCATGGCGCCGCTGCCGCTCACACCGGTATAGCCTACGCCCAGGTAGCCCTTCTCGCCCCACTCGATCAGCTTGTTCATCGCGTCGGCAACCCGCTGGTCGTTGATGGCAACATGCTCGCCCCGCAGGTAGGACTCGGTGTAGTCCAGGTGCATGGCGGCCAGCACCGGCTCAAAGAAGAACAGCGTTGTCCAGGCGTCGGAGCCCGCAAACGAGATCGGCAGGATGCCTGCTTCGTGGATGGTGGCCAGCATCGCCTCAAACTCGTCAAAGGTCTTGGGGATTTCCAGGTTCAGCTGGGCGAAGATGTCCTTGTTGTAGTATGCGCAACGCCCGCCCGATTCGGCGGTCGGCGAGGCGTACAGCTTGCCGTCAATGGTGGAAATTTTGAGGATGGTGTCCGAGAACAGCGACACATCCACCTTGTCGGTCAGGTCCATCAGCAAGCCCTGCTGCGCATAGGCGCCCATGTTGGTGGTGGCGGTGCCGTTGGTCCAGAACAGGTCCGGCGCTTCCTCTGCGGAGAACGCGGTCGCCAGCAGGTTGTAGTATTGGTCGCTGGTCTTCACCTGGAAATCGATCTCCACGTCCGGATGGAGTTCCTTGAACGCGGCGATGACCGCCTTGCCCGGCTCCTCAAACTGCGGGGTATGCTCCCAGATGACCAGCTTTCCGCTCAGCTTTGTGTCTTCTGCCATCGCGGGCAGGACAAGAACGGTCGACAGAAAAGTGAACAGCAGCACAAGCACCAGTAATCTTTTCATAAGAGCCTCCTCATGTTTTGTTTTCCGGGGATAGAATAGCATTTTTAAGCGACACCAGTCAAGGAAGCATTGGCCTCTGCGGGTTGTATCAGACCTCGCCAAACCGGTTAAGAGTCAACCGTTGGATCGCATCCAGTTCCGCCCAACCGCCCCCGTCAGTTCCTCGGCTTATAGGTGAACCGGCCGATCACCCAGGGGAAGCCGTCGTACATGCCGTAGGCGTCGCCATAGATTCGGTAGCGCTGGCCGACCACCCACTCGGTTTTGGTCTGGTTTTCCACCAGCACCGGCAGCGGTTTGCCCTGCCCGTCGCTTACATCAATTTCCACCAGCTGCGGGCGGTTGTTGATGATGCGTTTGACCTCGCCCTGCATCACATAGATCTGCGTGTTGGCGATGCGAGTGTTCTTGTTGGCCAGGAAATCCTGGTAGCCCCATTTGCCGTCCAGCGCCCAGGCTTTGGGCGTGTACTGGTCGGGCGAAGGCAGGTAGTACACGTTGTAGTTGACGATCGTGGGTTCCTTGCCCGGATATTCGGCCTGGATGGTCACCGTATTGATGCCCACCTTGTTGAACACCGCCTTGAAGCGGAAAGCACCGGTGGAGTTCAGCTCGGAAAAGTCCGCCTCCTCAAAGGGCGACAGGACGGAAATTGTTGCGCCCGGCATCGTGGTGGCGGAAATCCACATCGTGGGGCCGGAGCTTTCATCATCCAGCACGCTGGACAGGTCCAGCGGGATGTCCTGGATGGCGCGGTAGATGGTCAGCGTGGCTTCGTTCTGCCGGTAGTACTGGCTGCGCACCACGATGTGGATTTTGTTTTCCCCGATGGGCTGTATGTCCGCATTGTAGCTGATATAGCCGTTTTGCGTGTTGACAAAGGAGGAAAAGTCCACCCCGTTGATCAGCACCGTGCTGTTTTGCATCACGTGGAACCGGATGTTGTACACCGGCGTGCTGACCTCGACATAGGTCGCTTCCGGGCTGATCAGCGTCAGCGGGGACTGCGGGATGTCTATGTCGTAGGTGATCAGCGGCATGGCTTTCTGTTCGCCGGTGCCGGTGCGCACAAACGGGGTGAGGGTCACCGACATTACGGGCTCCGACAGCGTCTCCTCCAGCTCATACCAGGTATAGTCCGGCACCTGGAAGCTGGCGTACCCGCCTGTGGACAGGAACGACCGCCGCAGCTCCTTGATGTAGATCTGCGTGCCGTCCGGCGCTGGGATGCGGATGGTGTGGGCGGCCATATCGTCCAGGATGGATGCGATGACCTCAACCTGCTCCTGGGCGTTGACCGGCTTGGGGTCGATGAACGACGGCTTGACCACGAACATGAACAGCGCGGCCAGCCCCCCCAATATCAGCAGCGCCAGCGCCGCAATCGGCAGGAAACGCCGTAGGCCAAACAAGCGCGTGCGTTTGAAGCTGCGCGGCGGCAGCACCGCCGGGGCGTTATGCCGCGCGTAGGGCCCGGCGTAGGCCGGTTCCACGGTGTAGGCGCCGTCCTCGTTGGGCATGCGGTCCTGGCCCACATCCGCGTCCTGGAACATGCGGTTGCGCCGGGACACCGCGCTTACGCCGGAGCCGGTCGGCGCGATGCCGCGCTCGGCCCCGCGGCTGCGCAGTGCCTGCTGCTGGGTTTCACCGCGCCGCTTGCGCTGATGAAGCGTCTGCATTTCGGCGGCCAGGCTGTCCTTTTCGTCCACCAGCTGCACTTCGTTGCCCATCTCGTCCACCCGGATGACCACGGGCGCCTCCTTGGGCGCGGTCAGTTCTTCCGCCGGCAGCGGTCCGCGCCCTTCCTGGGGCAGGATGGTGCCGCACTTGATGCACTTGGGGAAGCTGGCGCGGTTCCACTGGCCGCAACTTGGGCACTTCATGCTATTTGTCGTCCCCCAGTTTGAGCACCGCGATGAACGCTTCGGAAGGGATTTCCACGCTGCCAAACTGGCGCATACGCTTCTTGCCCTCCTTCTGTTTTTCCAGCAGCTTCTTCTTGCGCGTGATGTCGCCGCCATAGCACTTGGCCAGCACGTCCTTGCGCACGGCCTTGACGGTTTCCCGCGCGATGATCTTGCCGCCGATGGCCGCCTGGATGGGAATCTCAAACTGCTGGCGCGGGATCACGTCCTTGAGCTTCTCGGCGATGGAGCGGCCGCGCGCGTAGGCCTTTTCGCGGTGCACGATCATTGTAAACGCGTCGCACAGGTCGCCGTTGAGCAGGAAATCCAGCTTCACCAGGTCGCTTTCCTGGTAGTCCTTCAGCTCATAGTCCAGCGACGCGTACCCGCGGCTGCGGCTCTTGAGCTGATCAAAAAAGTCAAAGATCACCTCGTTCAGCGGCAGGTCGTACGTCAGCTTGACCCGTCCACCCTCATGCTGCATGTCCCTGAACACCCCGCGCTTGTCCTGGCACAGCTGCATGAGCGTCCCCACAAACTCCTGCGGGGTAAAGATGGTGGCAAATACGAACGGCTCGCTCATGCCGTCGATCTCATTGGGGCTGGGCAAATTGTGCGGATTGTCGATGGTAACCGTCTCGCCGTTGGTCTTGCGCACCTTGTAGATGACGTTGGGCACCGTGGTGATCAGGTTCAGGTCAAACTCGCGCTCCAGCCGCTCCTGGATGATCTCCATGTGCAGCAGCCCCAGAAACCCGCAGCGGAAGCCATAGCCCAGCGCCATGCTGGTCTCCGGCTCAAAGGACAGCGATGCGTCGTTCATGCGCAGCTTCTCCAGCGCCTGCCCCAGCGCGCCATAATCCGCGCCGTCGGCGGGATAGATGCCGCAGTACACCATCGGGGTCACGCGCTTGTAGCCGGACAGGGGCTCGCTGGCCGGGTTGTTGGCGTCGGTGATCGTGTCGCCCACGCGGGTCTCGGCCACTTCCTTGATCGAGGCCGCCACATAGCCCACCTCGCCGGCCAGCAGTTCCGCACACGGCACATAGCCGGGGCTGCGTGTGCCCACTTCCACCACGTCAAACTCAGCACCGGTTTGCATCATGCGCATGCGCATGCCGGGCTTGAGCGTGCCGTTCACAATGCGCACAAAACAGATCGCCCCGCGGTAGTTGTCATATACCGCGTCAAACACCAGCGCCTGCAGCGGCGCCGTTTCATCGCCACCCGGCGGCGGGATGCGCGTGACCACGGCTTCCAGCACCTCTTCGATGCCCACGCCCATCTTGGCGGATATGCGCGGCGCGTCCTGCGCGTCCAGGCCGATCAGATCCTCAATTTCGTGCACGGTTTCGTCCGGCTGCGCGCTGGGCAAATCGATTTTGTTGATCACCGGTATGGTTTCCAGGTCATGTTCCAGCGCCAGGTACACATTGGCCAACGTCTGCGCCTCCACGCCCTGGGTGGCGTCCACCACCAGCAGCGCGCCCTCGCAGGCCGCCAGCGCACGGCTGACCTCATAGGTAAAGTCCACATGCCCGGGCGTGTCAATCAAATTGAGCGTATACACCTGCCCGTCCCGGGCGGTGTACTGCATGTTGACGGCTTTGGATTTGATCGTGATGCCGCGCTCGCGCTCCAGCTCCATGGAGTCCAGGATCTGATCCATCATCTGCCGCTGCTCGTACACACCGGTCTTTTCCAGGATCCGGTCGGCCAGCGTGCTCTTGCCGTGGTCGATGTGCGCGATGATGCAGAAGTTGCGGATGCGGGTCAGACGGTCGTTCACAGTACTTCCTCCGTTAGGTTTTTGGATGGTTGGCGCGCGTCCCAGTGACGCTGCATCTGCTGGTTGAGCAGGTGAATGTCGCCGCAGCTCATCGTCAGCACCAAGTCGCCTTCCCGGCCGTTTTCAAGCAGCCATTGCTCGGTGTCATCAAAGGTGGGCGTTAGGTGCGCGTCAACATCGTGCGCCTTCATGCCGTCCACCAGCATGCCGCTGTCAATGTCGCCGGGGTCGACTTCCCGGGCTGCGAAAATGTCGGTGACCAGGGTGATGTCGGCGGCCTCCGTGCAGGTCAGGTATTCGGAAAACAGGGACTTGACCCGGCTGTAGGTGTGCGGCTGCATGACGGCGATCACCCGGCGGTTGTGGCGCTTGGCCACCGACAGCGCTGCGCGCATCTCGGCCGGGTTGTGGCCATAGTCATGGTACATGCGCATGCCGTTGACGATGCCGGTAAACTCAAACCGCCGGTGGGCACCCACGAAATTGCCCAGGGAATCGGCTGCGGCTTGCATATCCAAGCCCAGCACATCGGCCAGCGCCAGCGCGCTCAACGCGTGTAGGGCATTGAAATCCCCGCCCACGCGCAGTTTGACGTCGCACACCGGCGCGCCAAGGTGATACGCGGTGAAACTTGGGCTGCCGGTGTCCGAATACGTAAGGTCTTTGATTGTCCAGTCGCTGCTTTCGTCAAAGCCGAAGGT
>JAGVSV010000001.1 GCA_019137115.1 Bacillota bacterium | reverse complement strand
ACCTGCGCCAAAATCGAATACACCCAAAACTCGTTTCCAGTTCGCGTTCCGCTTTGCGCAGCACCATCCACTCCCCTTCTGCACTGGCCTGCTTGGCTAAGGTATCATCCAGTGTGCTGAGTGCTGCGCGGATCATCTGACAGATCATTTCGTTTGAGGCATTCTGAATGACCTGCATCCGCTGCCCAAAGTCCGCGCCCGAGTTGTCACATAAGGCATTCACAAATTGCATGCTGAAAGCTGCGAAAAGTTCTGATAGAATGTCCATGGGGATACCTCCTTTGAATGTCGGTGCAACTTCATTCTACCAAGGATGGTATCCCTTTTCATCCGCCCCCGCGGGGGCGGATGAACCCTCCCGTGGATTCCTACTTGTCGCTATGTTCTGTCCTTCGTTTCATTCCCCATTGCTGGTTATCCACCTACATCTATTTTACGCTAACGAATGATTTTGCAATGATGGTTTTACATGCTCCTCCATCTTCAATTGGACTCTCATGTTTTCGCTCAATGAAGAGACGCGAGATGCCGGAGGTTGGGCGTGTTGTCATGCTCGAAGCACATGTATTCCTGACTGGCCTTCCCGCGCTTGAATGCGGTACCCTGAAAAGCTATACTTGGGTGCGTTCGGGAAAGCCAGGACGCACGGAGGGAACGCATGTATTTGATCACATCCAAGGAGCGGCTGACCAACAACGTGGTCCGCATGGACGTGTCAGCGCCGCTGGTGGCAAAGAAGGCGCAGGCCGGACAGTTTATTATTTTGCGCGCCAAAGAGGATTCCAAGCGCATACCGCTGACCGTGGCCGGGCAGGATCCGAACAAGGGCACCGTCACGGTCATTTATCAGATCGTGGGCGCGGGCACCATGGAGCTGGACACATTGAACCAGGGCGACAGTTTGCACGATTTTGTGGGCCCGTTGGGCCGCCCGAGCAAGCTGGATGGGCTCAAGAAGGTGTGCGTGGTGGGCGGCGGTGTGGGCTGCGCAATCGCCTATCCCGTGGCAAAAAAGCTGCACGAGCTGGGCGCCACCGTGCACAGCGTGGTGGGCTTCCGCACCAAAGATTTGGTGATTCTAGAGGACGAGTTCCGTGCGATCAGCCAGGCCATCCGCGTGATGACCGACGACGGCACCTGGGGTGAAAAGGGGCTGGTGACCCAGGCGCTCAAGGAATTGCTGGACGCCGGAAACGCCTATGACGAGGTGATCGCCATCGGCCCTATGCCCATGATGAAATTCGTAAGCCTCCTGACGAAGGAATATGGCGTCAAAACCACCGTGTCCATGAACGCGATCATGGTGGACGGCACCGGGATGTGCGGCGGCTGCCGCCTGACGGTGGGCGGGAAAACTGTGTTCGCCTGCGTGGACGGCCCGGACTTTGACGGGCATGAGGTCAACTTTGACGAGGCCATCAGCCGCTCGCGCATGTACGCGGATTTTGAGGCGCATGCCTATGAGGACGCCTGCCGCCTGTACGGACGGGAGGTGGGCTGACATGGCGCGCAACATGTCCCCCAAAAAGACCGAAATGCCGGCCCAGCCCGCCGATGTGCGCAGCCGCAACTTTGAGGAAGTGGCGCTGGGCTATACCCATGAAATGGCGCTGGCGGAGGCCGCGCGCTGCCTGCAGTGCAAGCACAAGCCCTGTGTCAGCGGGTGCCCGGTGGGCATCGACATCCCCGGCTTCATCGGCAAAATCGCCGAGGACGACATGGAGTCGGCCTACCGGATTTTGATCCAGGACAATGCCCTGCCCGCGGTGTGTGGGCGCGTATGCCCGCAGGAATCCCAGTGCGAGGGCGTGTGCGTGCGCGGCATCAAGGGCGAAAGCGTGGGCATCGGCCGGCTGGAGCGGTACGCGGCGGACTGGTTTGCCACCCACGCGTGCGACCTGCCGCCCAAGCCCGTGCCCAACGGCCTGCGCGTGGCGGTGGTGGGCGCCGGGCCCAGCGGCCTGGCCGCGGCGGGCGAGCTGGCGCGCATGGGCTATGAGGTGACCATCTATGAGGCGCTGCACGTGGCCGGCGGGGTGCTGGTCTACGGCATCCCGGAGTTCCGGCTGCCGCGCGCCATTGTATTAAACGAAGTCAAGGCGCTGGAGGAATTGGGCGTCAAGGTGGAAACCAACGTGGTCATCGGCCGCACCCTGACCGTGGACGAGCTGTTTGATATGGGCCATGAGGCCGTCTACATCGGCAGCGGCGCCGGACTGCCCAACTTCATGAACATCCCCGGCGAGTCGCTCAAGGGCGTATACTCCGCCAACGAATACCTGACGCGCATCAATCTGATGAACGCCTTCTTGAAGGACGCCACCACGCCGGTGATGGCGGGAAAGCGCGTGGCGGTGGTGGGCGGCGGCAACGTGGCGATGGACGCCGCGCGCTGTGCCCGCAGGATGGGCGCGCAGGAGGTATACATCGTCTACCGACGCGGCATGCAGGAGCTCCCCGCGCGCCATGAGGAAGTGGAGCACGCGGTCGAGGAAGGCATCATCTTTAAGACCCTCACCAACCCGGTACGAATCCTGGGCGATGACAAGGGCTGGGTAACGGGCATTGAGTGCGTGGAAATGGATTTGGGTGAGCCGGACGCCTCCGGCCGCCGCCGCCCGGTCGTCAAGGAGGGCAGCGAGTTTACCTTAGCCATGGACACCGTGATCATCGCCATCGGCACCTCGCCCAACCCGCTGCTGCGCAACACCACGCCCGGCCTTGACACCAACAAATGGGGCTGCTTTATCACCAACGGGCCGGACGGCCTGACCAGCCGCGAGGGCGTGTACGCCGGCGGCGACGCGGTGACGGGCTCGGCCACCGTGATCCTGGCCATGGGCGCCGGAAAACAGGCCGCCCGCGCCATCGACCAATACATACAGGAGAAGCACGCCAATGAATAAGCTCCTGCGCCTGTGCGCGTTTGCGGATGAAGCCGCCGACAGCCTGACCGACCAGCTGGACGCCCTTCGGGAAAACGGCATAGCGCTGCTGGAATTGCGCGGCGCCAATGGGGAGAACGTGGCCGCCCTGACGGTCGATGAGGCCAGCGAAATGCGCAAGCAGCTTGCTGACGCCGGTGTCGCGGTCTGGTCGCTGGGGTCGCCGTTCGGCAAATCGCCATTGGCTGCGCCCTTTCCCGAAGCGCGGGAGCAGCTGCTCCGGCTGATCGACATTGCGCATGCCCTGGAAGCGCAGCAAATCCGGGTATTCAGCTTTTATCCGGACAAGGATCAGAACCCCGACGATTGCCTGCCCGAAGCGGCCGACCGCCTGGCCCAGGCCTGCGAACTGGCCCGCGCCGCTGACATCCGCCTGTGTCATGAGAACGAAAAAGGCATCGTGGGCGATATTGCCCGGCGATGCGCGGCGCTGTACCGGAACGTGCCCGATTTGCTGGGGGTGTTTGACCCGGCAAACTTCATCCAGTCCGGCGAGGACGCGGGCAAAGCGTGGGATGAACTCAAGCCGCACATCCACTACCTGCACATCAAGGACGCCCTGCCCACAGGCCAGGTTGTGCCCGCCGGGCAGGGCGCGGGCGATGTGGCCCGCATCGTTTCGGAATACCGGGCGCTGCCCCACGCATCCGGCGTGATGACGGTGGAACCGCACCTGACGGTGCTTTCCCCCGAAGCGCTGGAACTGCACAACAAAACGCCGGGCGCGGCACCTGCCTATGCGTCCCGGCGTCTGGCGTTCTCGGCGGCCGTTCAGGCCCTGCGGCTGCTTATTTGACCAGCCCGTAGGGCCAGCTGATCACGCCGCCAAAGTCATAGATGCCCGTGTATCCCATCGAAACCATCATCATGCCCGCCGCGCGGCTGCGCGAGCCGGAGCGGCAGTACAATAAAATCGTCGCGTCCTTGTCAGCAAGGACTTTTGACGCGTCGGTTTCGATCTTGTCCAGCGGCAGGTTGATCGCGCCTTCCACATGGCCCGCGTCAAATTCGCCGGGCGTGCGCACGTCCACGATGACGACCCCGCCTTTGTCCATCATGTCCTTGGCGGTAGCGGCGTCAATGCGGCGGTACTCCGCCACCCGCGCCTCAGTCTTGGTCAGGTTGCGCGCCAGTTCAAAATCCGCCGGCCCCAGATGGCAGTAGCCGCCGGGGTTTTTGATCAGATAATCCTGGTGATATTCCTCGGCTTCCCAGAACGCGGTCAGGGGCAAAACCTCCACATGGAACGCGTCGTGCTTTTCGCGTTCTTCGGCGGTGACCTTCTCAGCGATCTTGCCCGTTTCCTCGTCGGCATAATAGATGCCGGTCTGGTACTGCGTGCCGCGGTCATTGCCCTGCTGGTCCTTGACCGTGGGGTCAATCGTCGCGTAGAACAGGCGGATTAATGCCTCCGCGTCCATCAGGTTGGGGTCATACGTCACGCGCACTGTCTCCCGGTGCCCGGTGTCGCCGCGCAGCACCCGCTCATAGGTGGGGTTGTCCAGCGTGCCGTTGGCATAGCCGCTGACCACGTCCGTGACGCCGGGCACCTGCGCCATCATGTGTTCCGTGCCCCAGAAGCAACCGCCTGCAAAGTAGATCTGTTTCATTTGGTCCTGCGTCTCCATGTTGGCCATCGTGAGGGGGCTGATCAGCATCGCGACCAGCAACACCCATTGTACCCATTTTTTCACCTGGTTTGTCCTCCATTGTAAGATTCCATCCATATTCTACCCATGTGGCCGCTTGAGTAGCCGTGCGGATGCGTCTATAATCGGGCCATGACGATGGAACAAAGGCAGCGCCGGTGGCCCTGGTATGCGCTGGCGCTTGCCGTTCTGGCGGTGGATCAGGCCACCAAGGCGCTTTGGGGCGAGACAAGCGCCATTCTCATCCCCGGCGTGATGCGCTTCGTACCGGTGCGCAACACCGGGGTGGCGTTCGGGCTGTTCCAGGGCAGCAACGCGCTGCTGACCAGCGTAACGGCGCTTGCCTGCGCGGTGCTTTTGTATGTGCTGTCGCGCAAGACCGTTTCGACAGCTGACCGGCTGGGGTGCGCGCTGATGCTGGGCGGCGCGCTGGGGAACCTTACGGATCGGGTGTGGCATGGCCATGTCGTTGACTTTATCGCGATGGACTGGCTACCGTTCTTCCCGGTCTTTAATCTGGCGGACACGGCGCTGGTGGGCGGCATCGTCTGGCTGCTGATCATGGCACTCCGCGCGCATTGGAGGGCTCGATGACACGCCTTACGGTGGACAGGGACGGCCGCCTGGATGTGCTGATCACCTCATCCGTGCTGACCCGTTCGCAGGCCGCGCGGCTGATCCGTGCCGGACATGTGCGGGTGAACGGCGAAGTGGTGATGCATCCATCGTTTTTGCCAAAATCCGGGGATATAGTGGAGATAAATGCGCCGGAAGCCACTGAAGCGGGCGTTGAAGCCCAGGATATTCCCATTTCTGTGCTGTATGAGGATGACGCGCTGGCGGTGGTCGTCAAGCCCCACGGCATGGTTGTCCACCCCGCGGCGGGCAACCCGGACGGCACGCTGGTCAACGCGCTGCTGCACCGGCTCACGCACCTGTCCGGCATCGGTGGGGAGAAGCGGCCCGGCATCGTGCACCGCCTGGACAAGGACACCAGCGGCATTCTGCTGGTCGCCAAGAACGACCAAGCGCATGTAGCGCTCTCCCGCGCGCTGGCCGAGCGCCGCATCGACAAATACTATTACGCGCTGGTCGCGGGCGGCTTTCGCGAGGATCAAGGCGAGGTCAACGCGCCCATCGCCCGCAGCCCCCGGGACCGCAAAAAAATGGCCGTTGTGCCAGGCGGCCGGGAAGCGGTCACGCAATGGCAGGTGGCGCGCCGGGACAAGGACCGTACGCTGCTGCTGATAAGGCTGGTCACCGGCCGCACGCACCAGATCCGCGTGCACATGGCGTCCATCGGGCACCCGGTGCTGGGCGATCCCCTGTATGGCGGCCAGAACGCAAAAAAAGCGCCGCGGCTGATGCTGCACGCGGCGTATGTGGGGTTTGCCCATCCCGTCACGGGGGACTATGTGTCGTTTTACGCGCCGCCGGAGGCATCCTTTGGCGCCTTACCGGACGCGGGGATATTTACGGGTTTTCTGGTACCCAGCCCGTCTTGGTCAGACCCAGCAACTCGCTGACGGTGACCATTTCAAAGCCCTTTTCCGCAAGCAGCGGCAGCAGCGTTTTCAGCTTTTTCAGGTCGCCGTTGTTGGCGTGCAGCAGCACGATGGAGCCGTTTTTGACCTTGGGCACGATGCGGTTGATCGGCTGTTTGCTGATGTCCACATCCCACAGCACGGTGTGGATGTACCCCGCGTCGCTGACCGCCCGGGCAAACGCGCTGCGCAGGCCCTTCATGCGGCCGCTGCCGAACGGGTAGCGCACGGTATTGATCACGTACGGCTCGCCCAACACCTTGTTCAGGTTGTTTTCCATGTTGGTCAGCTGCTTGATGATGCTGTCCCGCGAGGCCTCGGCCAGGTCACGGTGGGTGTTGCTGTGGTTGCCAATCTCGTGGCCTTCGGCGATCACCCGCAGCCAAAGGTCGCGGTCAGATTCCTTCAGGTTCACGCCCACCGGATAGAGCGTCAGCTTGATGCCGTTGTCGCGCGCCACGTCCAGGAAGTCGGGCAGCAGCTCCGGATCCCACCAGTCATCAATGGTGATCGCGATGCGGTTGCGCGTCTGGTCGCCGTGCGTATACTGGGTGATATAGGGGGGCGTCTGCTCCGCCCACGCCAGGTTGGGCAGCAGGAGCAGCAGCAAAAGTACCAGGGACACAACACGTTTCATCAGGCAGCCTCCTACAGGCATTATAGGGAGCGCGCCTTTTCCGGTCAACCAAAGCGCATGCAAGCCAACGAACTGTTACAAACAACCGTCAAGGAGGAGCACCATGAACGCACAGCAAGCCTACGAGCGCATCCTGCCCCATGTGATGAACCTACCCATCATTGACACCCATGAGCACCTGCCCGCAAAGGAGGAACGGCGCGACCAGAACGGCGACCTGTTCATCGAGTTCATGCGCCATTACTTCAACCGGGATTTGATCTCCGCCGGCATGAATTCCAAGGACATGGAGCGCGTGATGAACAAGGAAGGCACCGTGATGGAACGCTGGAAGCTGCTGGAACCGCACTGGCAGGCATCCCGCTTCACCGGCTACGCCCGCGCGCTGGCGCTGGCGGCAAGGGATATCTATGACGTGCCCCACATCGCGGCGGACACCATTGAAACGCTGTACGCACGCTTTGAGGAGGGCATGAAGCCCGGCCACTATGAGCTGGTGCTCAAGGAGAAGTCCAACATCGTTATCAGTTTATTGGACAGCGACCCCAACTGCGACAAGCGCTACTTCCGCAGCGTGTTCCGGCTGGAACAGTTCCTGTTCCCGTTCAGCGCGGACGCCATCCAGGAGGCGTCCGGCGGGCAGGTGCCGCGCACGTTCCCGGACTGGCTGGATCTGTGCACGCATGCCGTGGATCGGGAAGTCAGCAACGGCTGTGTGGCGTTCAAGATCGGCATGGCGTACTTCCGCCCGCTGTCCGTGGGGCCGGCCACCTATCAGGAAGCCGAAGCGTGCTTCCAGAAATTCTCCGACACCCTGCACTACCCGGACTGGCAGGGCAAACCCATCACGCGCACGCGGGCGTATGAGGATTATATGCTGCACCACGTGATCCGGCGCGTTACGCACCACAACCTGCCGGTGCAGATCCATACGGGATTGCAGGAAGGCAACGGCAACATGCTGCCCAACGCCGATCCATTGAAGCTCAACAACCTGTTCCTGGAGTACCCCGGCACGCGCTTTGTGCTGATGCACATCGGCTACCCGTGGCACATCCAGATGACGGCGCTGGCCAAGAACTTCCCCAATGTGTTTTTGGACATGTGCTGGTCCCATATCATCTCGCCCAACGCGTCGGTGCAGGCGTTGAACGAGTGGCTGGACGCGGTGCCGATGAACAAGATCTGCGCCTTTGGCGGCGATTACGCGCTGATTGACGGCGTGTACGGCCACCAGCTGATGGCGCGCGAAAACATCGCCCGCTCGCTGGCGGACAAAATGGCGCTGGGCGTGATGAACGAAAACGACGCGCAGGAAGTTGCGCGCCGGTTGTTTCTGGATAATCCGTATGCCATCTTTGGTTTGAAGCGCCACGGGGTGGAGCTGCCCGGCTAATTCCCCAGCAGCATCCGGTCGCTGGCGATGGCGTCGCCGCCGCTGGCGCGCTCGAATTCCACCATCAGGTCCTCCACCGTCAGGCGCATCTTCTGTTCGCCGCTGACATCCACCACGATCTGCCCGGCGGACATCATGATCAGCCGGTTGCCATGCTGAATGGCGTCGCGCATATTGTGCGTGACCATCATGGTGGTCAGGGTGCGCTCCTGGATGAACCGGTCGGTCAGCTCCAGCACCTTGCGGGCGGTCTTGGGGTCAAGGGCTGCCGCGTGCTCGTCCAGCAGCAGCAGCTTGGGTGTTTTGAGGATCGCCATCAGCAGCGTCAGCGCCTGCCGCTGCCCGCCGGACAGCAGGCCCACCTTGACGCCCATGCGGTTCTCCAGGCCCAGCTCCAGCGTGGCCAGCATGTCGCGGTAAATCTTTTTTTCAGACGCCGTGACGCCCCAGCGCAGCGTGCGCCGCTGGCCGCGGCGCATGGCCAGCGCCAGGTTCTCCTCAATTTCCATGTCCGCTGCCGTGCCCATCATCGGGTCCTGAAACACGCGGCCCATGTATTTGGCACGCTGGTACTCCACCAGCTTGGTCACATCGCGCCCGTCGATATAGATGTGGCCGCTGTCGGAGGGGTACACCCCGGCCACCACGTTGAGCAGCGTGGACTTGCCCGCGCCGTTCCCGCCGATCACCGTGACAAAATCACCCTCGCTCAATGTCAGCGTGACGCCTTCCAGCGCCGTTTTCTCGTTGACTGTGCCGCGGTTGAAGATCTTGACGACGTTTTCTACCCTAAGCATGCGGCATCCCTCCCTTGCGGTTGCCGAACGCTTCGCGGAAATTGCGCGCCAACGTGGCGGATATTTCTTTCAACTTGGGCAGCGACAGCGCAAAGATGACCGTCAGCGCGGTAAACAGCTTGAGCAAATCGGAGTGCAGGCCCAGCTTCAACACCAGCGCAATCACCAGACGGTAGGTGATCGCGCCAAAGATCATCGACATAAACCGCAGCAAAAAGTTGCGCTTGCCAAACAGCACCTCGCCGATGATCATCGACGCCAGGCCAATCACGATGGCCCCGGTGCCCATGTCCACGGTGGCGAAGTTCTGCATCTGGGCGATCAGCGCGCCGCACAGCCCGACCAGGCCGTTGCTGATGGTCAGCCCGATGATAATGGTGGTATCGGTGTGAATACCCTGCGCGCGCACCATGTTGTGGTTGTTGCCGGTGGCCCTGATGGCGCTGCCGATCTCGGTGCCAAAAAACCAGTACAACAGAAACACGATGCCAAAGGACACCACCGCGCCCACGATGCCCACCGCCAGCGTCTTCTCCAGTTCGATCCCGCCCAGGCCGATGTTGTGAAGTCCCAGGTTGTTCTTGAGGAACGTTTCCAGCCCCCTGTACACCGTGTCCATCCGGAGCAGCGAGATATTGGCCTTCCCCATCACCCGCAAGTTGATCGAATAGAGCGAGATCATCGTCAGTATCCCGGACAGCAGCGCCGGGATGCCCAGCTTGGTGTGCAGGATGCCGGTGGCAAAGCCCGCAGCCATCCCCACCGCCAGCGCGGCCAGCAGGGACAGATACGGGCTGTAGCCGGTGGAGATCATCCGCGCGGCCAGCGCCGCGCCCAAGGTGATGGTGCCCTCCACCGACATGTCGGCGATGTTCAGTATCCGGAACGTAATGAACACACCGATGGTCAATATGGCCCACAGCAGGCCAAGCGAAACAGTGCTCAGGATGTATTGTGTCATCGTCGTCCTCGCGCGGGGCTCCTGCCGGCCAAGCCGGCAGGAGCGGTTGTGCTGCTCCGTTAATGGGATTGATCCGCTTACTCCATCTCCTGGGCGTAGGGGACCAGATCCTCGGGGATGGTCAGGCCGACCGCGTCGGCCATGGTCTTGTTGACCACGTACTCGTACTCCTTCTGGGACTGGATGGGCATGGTGGAGATATCCGCGCCGTTGAGCACGTCAATGGCCATCAGCGCGGTCTGCTCGCCCAGCTTGTAGTAGTTGATCGCCAGCGTCGCGATGCCGCCGCCCATGACCATGCTGGTGTCGCCGCACACGACCACCTTCTTGGCCGCCACCGCCACCTCATACACGATGGGCATCGCGGAGGCGTAGGTGTTGTCCGTCGGGATGTACACCGCGTCGCAGCGGTCCATGATGCTCAACGTTGCTTGCTGCACATCGTTGGCATTGTGCACGGTTGCGTCCACATACGCAAGCCCCTTGCTTTCGATATAGTCTTTTGCGATCTGCGCCTGGATGACCGAGTTGTCCTCGCTGGAGGTGTACAGCACGCCGATGGTCTTGGCGTCCGGCACCAGCCGGATTAAGAGATCAATCTGGTCGGCGATGGAGCTCAGGTCATTGGTACCCGATACGTTGTAGCCCGGCTTCTCGTTGGATTCGGCCAGCCGCGCGCTGACGTAGTCGGTGATCGCCGTGCCCAGGATGGGGATGGTCTGCGTCTTGCCGGCAACCGCCTGCGCGGCGGGGGTGGAGATCGCCAGCACCATGGTCACGTTCTCCGACACGAAGTGGTCAGCGATGCTGGCCAGAATGTCGGGGTTGCCCTGCGCGCTGCGGTAGTCC
>JAGVSV010000227.1 GCA_019137115.1 Bacillota bacterium | reverse complement strand
GATATCACAAACGTACATAAGCGGACAATAGAAAACAAAAAGAAAACATCGATTTCCTTTGGAAATATAAGCGCTTCTTACGTGCTAGCGAGGAAGCGTTTACCGAAAGTCAGGGCAAAAATGGGGGGCGGCATTATACCCCCCCTATTATATTACTCGTTATTTCAATCGCCTTCGCTGTCGTCCCCCAGGAAAGCAACGGGTGAGGGACGGGCGCCGGGGTCGTCCGCCGGCATCAGCGTGCCGCCCACATCAACGCAGGACTGGTCCCCCCGCAGGCAGCGCAGGCTGAAAGCGCCCTCGTTCAGCCGGTAGGAGAAGGTGAGCGGCGCATCGCCGCGGATTTCCCGCAGGTAATTGATCAGCAGCGTGCCGATCGGCGTATGGCGCAGCACGGCGCTGCCCAGCAGGTTGGTGATCCATTCGGCGCAGCGGGTGTTGTTGACATGGCCGTTCAAATCCAGGTCAGCGTACACGGGCTGATAGGGCACGATTTGCTGTTCGCCTGGCACAATGTGCACCGAGCCCGGGTAGCCCATGGGGCGCGGAATGTCCGCGGTGTCGGGCATCCGGCTGTCCACCAGGGGCACGCCGGTCATGTGCTGGGTAGCCAGGTCCATGATGGTCCAATAGCTCACCGCGTTAACCAGCGGCTCGCCTTCCGGCGTTTCAAAGGTATAGTAACGGGGGTACAGCGCGCGCCTGGACGGAGCGGGAAAGGTGTGCGCCACAACCCGGTCCAGGAAATAGGGGTAGCGGGCGATGTGTATCTCGCTGCGCGTCAGCACCCAGATGGCGCCTTCCTGCAGCAGGGGTTCCCTGCCCACGCCCAGGCGCTCGGAATGCTCGCCCGCCAATTCCTGCATGGCTACCAGCATGTTGGCCGGCTTCCAGCGGCCGTACCGGTCGCAAAAGTCGCTCAGCAGCAGGAACTCCTTGGTCAGGATGCGTCGATCATCACTTGGCATATTCGACGCTCCGCGTTTCACGGATCACATTGACCCGGATCTGCCCGGGGAACTCCATCTCATTCTCGATGCGCTTGGCGATCTCCTTGGCGATCAGCTTGGCGCCCTCGTCGTTAACGTCCTCGGGCTTCACCATGATGCGCACCTCGCGGCCGGACTGGATGGCAAAGCTCTTGTCCACGCCCGGGAAGGAGCTGGCAATTTCCTCTAACTTAGCCAGCCGTTTGATGTAGTTCTCCAGCGATTCGCGCCGGGCGCCCGGCCGGGCAGCGCTGATGGCGTCAGCCGCCTGCACCAGCACGGCTTCCACAGTTTGCGGATCGACGTCGTTGTGGTGAGCCAGGATGGCGTGGATAACCTCAGGGCTTTCGCGGTATTTGCGGGCCAGCTCGCCGCCTAACTGCACGTGGGTGCCTTCCTGCTCGTGGTCGACAGCTTTGCCCAGGTCGTGCAACAAGCCCGCACGCTTGGCGATCTGCACATCGGCGCCCAGTTCTGACGCCATGATGCCGGCCAGGTGCGACACCTCGATGGAATGCTTCAACACATTCTGGCCATAGCTGGTGCGGTAGCGCATACGGCCCAGCAGGCGCACCAGCTCGGGGTGCAGCCCATGCTGCTGCGTTTCAAACACGGCCTGGTCGCCGGCTTCTTTGATTTGCTCGTCCACTTCCTTCTTGGCCTTCTCCACCATCTCCTCGATGCGGGCGGGATGGATGCGCCCGTCAGCCAGCAGCTTTTCAATGGCAATGCGCGCAATTTCGCGCCGGATGGGGTCGAAAGCCGATACGATCACGGCCTCAGGCGTGTCGTCGATGATCAGGTCGACACCGGTCGCCGTTTCCAGCGCGCGGATGTTGCGGCCTTCGCGGCCTATGATGCGGCCTTTCATGTCGTCGTTGGGCAGCGCGATCACCGACACCGTGCTTTCAGCCACATGGTCGGACGCGCACTTCTGAATGGCCAGCGCGATGATGTTGCGTGCTTTCTTTTCGCCTTCTTCCTTGGCCTTCGCCTCGATTTCACGGACGCTGGCGGCGGCGTCGTGGTAGGCTTCTTTCTGGACACGGCTGATGATGATCTGCGTGGCTTCGTCGGAGGTGATGCCGGCGATGCGCTCCAGCTCGGACGCCTGTTTGTCGCGCAGCGCCTCGGCTTCGTCCAGGCACGCCTGGATTTCCTCCTGCTTGGCGTTGATGCACTCCTCACGGCGCTCTAAGTTGTCTAACTTTTTGTCGAGGGTTTCCTCGCGCTGCGCCACGCGGCGCTCGCTGCGCTGCTGTTCGGCGCGGCGGTCGTGGATTTCACGGTCCAGCTCGCTTTTCAGGCGGAGCACTTCTTCCTTGGCTTCGAGTACTTTTTCTTTTTTCTGTTCTTCTGCTTTCCTGGTAGCGTCGTCGATGAGTTCCTTGGCATATTGTTCGGTGCGGCCGATACGCTGTTCGGTAACCTGCTTTCGGTATACAAACCCGGCGCCCGCGCCCAACAGAGCCGTTGCCACCGCTATCAGAATCGTCACGGTGATGGG
>JAGVSV010000145.1 GCA_019137115.1 Bacillota bacterium | reverse complement strand
GAGCTGTACGTAAAAAGCGAGCAGGAGATGCTCGCGTTGTTCCCGGACTTGCCGGACGCCGTCGCCCGCACACAGGAAATCGCCCAGCGCTGTCAGGTCACGCTGGACTTTGACACCGTGCACCTGCCCAAATACCCGGTGCCGGAGAATGAGACCGCGTTGTCCATGCTGACCCGACTGTGTGAGGAAGGGTTTGCCGCCCGCTACGCCCCGGATGACGCCGAAGCGCGAGAGCGTCTGGCGTTTGAGCTGTCGGTCATCAGCGGCATGGGCTATGTGGATTACTTCCTGATCGTGTGGGATTTTATCAAGTACGCCAAGGATCATCATATTATGGTGGGACCTGGGCGCGGCAGTGGCGCGGGCAGCATCGTGGCGTACTGCCTGAACATCACGATGCTCGATCCGATCAAGTACAACCTGCTGTTTGAGCGGTTTTTGAACCCCGAGCGTATTTCGCTGCCGGACATCGACATTGACTTCTGTTTTGAGCGCCGGCAGGAAGTGATCGACTACGTCACCGCCAAGTACGGCACCGACCACGTGGCGCAGATCATCACCTTTGGCACGATGGCCGCGCGCGGGGTGATCCGCGACGTTGGACGCGTGCTGGGCTATGGATACCAGGAAACCGACGCCATCGCCAAGATGGTGCCCATGGAGCTGAACATCACGCTGGAGCGCGCGCTGCAGGTGAACCTCACGTTCCGGGACGCGTATGAGAACGACCCGCGCGTGCACCGGCTGATCAGCATGGGGCTGCTGTTGGAGGGCATGCCGAGGCATGCCGGCACGCACGCCGCCGGCGTGCTGATCACCGGCGACCCCACCACGGATTTTGTGCCGCTGCAGCTCAATGACGACGTGGTGACCACGCAGTACGCGATGGGCATCCTGGAAAAGCTCAACCTGCTCAAGATGGACTTCCTGGGCTTGCGCACGCTGACCGTGATCCGGGACACGCTGGACTTGCTGCAGTTGCAGGGCATCACGATGAACCCGGACACCATCCCCATGGACGACCCGGAGGTGTACCGCATGATCGCCCAGGGGGACACCGACGGCGTGTTCCAGCTGGAAGGCAGCGGCATGCGCACGTTCCTGACCAACATGCAGCCGGAAAACTTTGAGGACATCATCGCGGCGATCTCGCTGTACCGCCCCGGCCCGATGGACTCAATCCCCCGGTATATTCGCGGCAAGCACGACCCGGACAGCATCCGGTATGAGACGCCGGAATTGGCCGATATCCTGGATGTGACCTATGGCTGCATCGTGTACCAGGAGCAGGTGATGCAGATCGTGCGCGACCTGGCCGGATACAGCCTGGGGCGCAGCGACCTGGTGCGCCGGGCGATGGCCAAAAAGAAGCACGACGTGATGGCCAAGGAGCGCGCTTATTTCGTCTACGGCTCCAAGGAGGAAGGGGTGCCCGGCGCGGTGGCGCGCGGCGTGAGCCCGCGCGCAGCTGAAACCATTTTTGACGAGATGGTATCCTTTGCCAGCTACGCGTTCAACCGCTCGCACGCGGCCGCCTACGGGGTGATCACCGTGCAGACGGCGTGGCTCAAGCGCCATTATCTGGCCGAATTCATGGCCGCCATCATGAACAGCATGATGGGCAACGCGCCCAAGATCGCGGGCTACATCTTCCACTGCCGCCGGCATGGGGTGGACGTGTTGCCGCCGAACATCAACACGTCGCTGGGGAAATTTACCGTGCGGGCTGACGCGGACGGCAAGCGCAGCATCGTGTTTGGCTTAAACGCGGTCAAGGGCGTGGGCAGCAAAGCGGTGCAGAGCATCATTGAGGAGCGCACCCTCAACGGCCCTTTCCAGGATATCCTGGATTTCTGCCGTCGGGTGGACCCGCAGTGGGTCAACAAGCGCACGGTGGAGAGCATGGTCAAGGCGGGGTGCTTTGACGGCATGGGCGCCAACCGCGCGCAGTGCATGGCGGTGTTTGAGACCACCCTGGACGCCGAGGCCAAAACCCGACGGGGCAACGTAAGCGGCCAGGTGTCGCTGTTTGACCTGGGCGGCGGCGCGCCGCAGGCGGCGATCAAGCCCGCTTACCCCGCGATCGACGAGTTCCCACGCCAGGCACTGCTGGCCATGGAAAAGGAAATGACCGGCGTGTACATTTCCGGCCACCCGCTGGATGACTATGTGCAGGCGCTGGAAACGCTCACCTACCGCACCGCGGACGTGGCGGAGCTGGCCGAGCGCGAGGACGCGGGCATCTCTGAGGATGGGAAGCGCGTGGTGATGGGCGGCCTGATCGTATCCATGCGCGCGCAGACCACCAAAAAGGGCAGCATGATGGGCTTTGCGGTGCTGGAAGACTTGACCGGCCAGATTGAGTGCCTGCTGTTCCCCCGCGTGTATGAGCGCTTCGGGCGGGAGATCACGCCGGACATGCCCCAGCGCTTGCAAGGCAATCCCCTGTCAAGCTATACTTGCGTATGCGGCGGGATCAGATGCCTGCGTTTGAGCAAGCCATTCGGACATGCCCGGGCGATATCCCGGTGTTCCTGAACCTGCCGGAGGAGAACGTAACGCTGCTGGCCCCAAGGGAACTGTGGTGCGGCAATGCGGACGACGCGCGTAGTAAACTCGTCACGGTGTTCCCGGACGAGCATGTAAAGGTGGTTGTTAACAATTGAACCGCTCCACTGTGACGGTGCCCGCCAAGCCTGAATGGGCGCTGGTGCTGCGCACCGCCCTAAGCGGCATCGGCGCGGTCGCCAATCTGTCGCTGGACACGATTGGCGATCTGCGAACGGCGGCGGATGAAGCGTTTGACCTGCTCACCCACCAGCCGCGCGAGGCGGTGAGCGTGACGCTGGACTGCCAGATGGATGAGCATTCCATGGTGGTCCGCCTGACCGCCCAGCGAGCCACCCACTATCAGGAGTGCACGCCGGTCGACCCGGAAATCGCCCAGCTGATCATCGGCACGCTGGTCACCAATGTACACATGGAAGGCGACAAGTGCGGCATCTACAGCGTACACATGTCGCTGCCCAAGCAGGCAAGTTGAGATGAATGCGGATCTGATCCATCAGACTGCAATTGAGTACGCGCTGGACAAGAACCAGGAATCGCTGGACAAGGCCATTCAGGCCGCTCTGCCGCTGAGCTATGCGATCGCCGCCCGCTTTTCCGGGCGCGGCATCGAAACGGAGGACCTGCGGCAGGTTGCCGCCATGGCGCTGGTATCGGCGCTGAACAACTTTGACCCCGGCCGGGGTTTGCGCTTCACCACCTATGTCACGCCCACCATCACCGGCACGGTGCGCAACCACATCCGGGACAAAGCCCAGATTTTGCGCACGCCGCGCGGCCTGCGCGAGCAGGGCGTGCAGCTGGACCGCGCATTTGACGCGTTGTCCCAGGCGCTGCACCGCGAGCCCAGCGTCAACGAACTGGCCGAGCGCCTGGGCTGGGATTCGGAGCGCGTGCTGCGCGTACAAAGCATGCGCGAAAAGGCGCAGGTAGCCTCGCTGGACGCGCCGGACGATGCCGGGATCATGCTGCAGGACAAGGTCAGCGACGGGTCGGACGCCTATGAGGCGTTTGAGTCGCGCGAGGATTTGCGCCGGGCGATGCGGGCGCTGTCCGCCAGCGAGCGGCGGGTGCTGGCGCTCCGTTTCCAGGGGCAGCTGTCCCAGCATGAGACGGCGCGCCGCCTGGGCATGACGCAGATGCAGGTGTCCCGGATGGAGCGCCGGGTGCTCAAGATCCTGCGCCACGAAATGCTGGCGGAATAGGCAGGATGCCCAAAAAGGTGCCCCTGATCCCCCGCTTGGTGAATGAAGCGTTCTTTGCGGACGAAAAAACCGCCGCGGCCTTCGTGCTGGGCGGCAAGGTATATGTGAACGGCCAGCGCGCCAGGGCGGGCCAGGCGGTGGATGCTGCGGCGGTGCTGTCGGTGCCGGAGCTTGCCCAGCGCTACGCATCCAAAGGCGGGTACAAGCTGGAGGGCGCAATCAAGGCTTTTGACCTGGATGTCACCGGCCGGGTGTGCATCGACGCGGGCGCTTCCACCGGCGGGTTTACCGACTGCCTGTTGCAGCACGGGGCGGCGCTGGTGTACGCGGTGGATGTGGGCTTCGGGCAGTTGACCGGCGCACTGCGGCAGAACCCACGCGTGGTGAACCGGGAGCGCACCAACCTGTCGGATGAAAGCCTGCTGTCGCTTGACCCCCGCCCCACGCTGGGCACGTGTGACCTGAGCTATTTGTCGCTGACCAAAGCGGTGCCCTATTACGACAATATTCTGCACGGCAACGGCGAACTGATCTGCCTGGTCAAGCCGCTGTTTGAAACCAGCGACGCGGTCGCCGCGCGCACCGG
>JAGVSV010000120.1 GCA_019137115.1 Bacillota bacterium | reverse complement strand
GCACCGTTTTTCAGCTCCATCACGCCGGGCTCCTGCAGGCCGCTGCGGGTGCGCGGAGACGCAAGGGCGAGCGTGTCCGCGCTTTCCACAAACGTTTCGCCGTCATCATCCGAATACAAAAAGCACGCCACCGCGCGGTAATCGTAATACCGCCCTTCCCCAGGCAGGCGGATGACGCGGTGGTACGCCAGCGGCAGCACGATGCGCCCGGTGCGTAAGCGCACCACGCGGTCGTTGTTCATCACGTAGACGCCGTCGCCCTGGTGGTGGGTGCACATGATGCGCCGGTAAAACGTGCGCCCGTCATCGCGGGAGCGCGCCAGCCAGGTCTGGTACGTCCACGCGTTGGGCTTGACCAGATAGAACAGGCCCAGGTCGCCATTTTCCATGCGCAGGAGGCTGACGCTCATCGCGTTGTGGGTGTTGTGGTCGGCAGCCTGGACCAGCACCTCCGGCGCGGCCCAGGTTTCGCCCTCGTCTGTGGAACGCAAGCCCACAATGTCGCTGGCGGCGTCATCGCCGGTGCCGCCGTGGAAGCGGCTGTATGCAAACAGGATGCTGCCATCGGCAAGGCGCAGAAACGCGCCCTCGCTGTGCCGCGGGTATTGTGCGTCCGGCGATAGCACCAGCACGGTGCGCTTGTGGATGGTGCGCATAGTCCCTCCTGATACAACAGCGCGCCCCCTGGCCATCCAGCGGGGCGCGCCGTGTTCTTCATTGTTTAGTCCGTCACCCGTTCCATGTAGGTTTTGATGCCGCTTTGCGCCACCCATTCCGCGGTGAGCGCGGCATAGGCGTCGTCCTTGTTTTTGACCAGCAGCGCGTCGTGCAAGCCCTGCCGCACGCCGTCCAGCGCCACCGCGCCCTCGGGCACATCGCCCGCGTACTGCACGATGTAGTAGCCGTACACGCCGGGCGACGGATCGGACACGTCGCCGATCGACTTCAATGCCATGGCGGGCGTGACAAACGCGGTGTCAAAGGAGGCAAACCCTTCGCGGATCGCGTAGCCGGTGGCCGGGGTGCCGGGGTCCTCGTTGAACTGCTCCATCAGCGCGTCAAAGGATTCGCCCGCGCGCGCCTGGGCCACGATGTCGTCGGCCTTCTCCTTGATATTGGCGTACCCCGCGTCCTTGGCCTCGGTCAGCGTGCCGTTGGCCGCGTCCAGCGCCGCCGTGGCGTCGGCCAGCGTTTTGGCGAGCTCCTCGCCCTGGGCGGTCAGCGCGGTTTTGTCCTCGTCGGTGATATCCTCGGCGGCCAGCGCGGCGGTGTTGGTGTTCACGTCGTTCTGCGCGGTGGTCAGGGCGGTTTGCGCAGCGCGCACGGCGGCCTGCGCTTCGTCAATGACGGTCTGATCCTCGGGCAGGAACTTGACAAGCACCTGCTTGATCAGCCGGTACCCTTCCGGGGCGTAGTACACCGGGGCGCCGGAGTTAAACGCGCTGCCATAGGCGTTGGAGTCCGCCGTGTACTGGGCCTTGGCTTCCTCCACCTTGGCGTCAAAGTCGGCCTTTATTTCCTCGTCGGTGACCGTGACGTCCTTGACGGAATCGGTTTTAAGCGTGTCCAGCATCTGGTTTTCGGCTTCGGAGGTTGCCACCGCCTCGCGGGTGATGCCGTATTCCGTGGCGCGCTCGGCGACGGCCAGGTCCAGCTCCTCGCCGGTTAACTCGGTCTGGGCAAAGTCATACTGCTTGATTTCATCCAGCACGCCCTGCCAGGAAGCGTCCACCTTTTCGTCAAGCGCTTTCTGCTGCTCGTCGGTGAGCACGTCCAGTTTCAATTCCTTGGCGCGCTTTAACAGCACCATGCGGTTGACCATGCCATCCATCGTCTGCTGCATGATCTGCTCGGGGTTGACGTTGACCTGCTGGATCATGCCGAACTGCTGGTACATCTGCTGCATGGACAGCTCGCTGTTGTAGGCGTTGTTGTAGGCCTTGATGAACGTGGCCTTGTCCACCTTCTGATCGCCAAAGTCGATGATGGTGCGCTTGGCATCCACCTCGGGGTCCTTAACGACCAGCGAGCAGCCGGTGACCACCAGCACAAGGGCCATCATCAGCGCCAGCAAACAAATTCTCTTCATCGACTGTTACTCCGTTTCCACATCAGGGCACATGCCGCGCCCGGTGATTGCACAGCGCATTATACATGATGCGGCTTGACGCGACAAGGTGACGCGCAAGTTTGGCCTGACTGGATTTTTCGCGCCCTACGCGCGCGGAGCGGTCAGGATGCGCACGATTTCCTCTTTTTTGAGCACCCGGCCTGCGGACACCACCTTGCCGTCCACCACCAGCGCCGGGGTGGTCATCACGCCGTACTGCGCGATCCTGGCAAAATCGGTAACGTGGTCAATGGTGCTGTCCATGCCCAGTTCCGCAAGGGCGGCCTTGGCCGCCGCTTCCAGCTGGTTGCACTTGGCGCAGCCGCTGCCCAGCACCTTGACATCGGGGCTGCCCGTGGGCGTTGCCTGCGCCGCTTCCGGCGCTTGTTCGCTTTCTCTGTCCCTTTTTCCGAAGAGTGCCATGGGTTCTGCCTCCTTTAGATGATGGATGCCTGTAACAAGTTGAAGATATACCCCACCATGATGATGCCCACGGTGCAGATGGCGATGAACAGCGCCAGCAACCGGGGCTTGATGGCTTTCCGTAGCATGATGATGGACGGCAGCGACAGCGTGGTCACCGCCATCATGAACGACAGGATGGAGCCCAGGCGCGCCCCTTTATTAAGCAGCGCTTCGGCAATCGGGATGGTGCCGAATATGTCGCCATACATGGGCACACCGATCAGGGTGGCCAGCACCACGCCAAACGGGTTCCGGCTGCCCAGCACCACGGCCACCCATTCCTCCGGGATCCAGTTGTGGATCACCGCGCCGATGGCCACGCCGATCAAAATGTAGGGGAAGACCTTTTTGAACGTGTCCAGCATCTGCTCTTTAGCGAACACCAGCCGGTCGCGCCGGGTCAAATCCGGAGCGGCCAGGTCGACGCTGCCGCCGGTCAATATAAACGGCTCCACATGGGCTTCCATGCGCAGTTTTTCGATCAGCGTGCCGCCGACCACGGCAATGACCAGCCCCAGCAGCACATACAGGAGGGCCACCTTGGCGCCAAAGATGCTCATTAAGAGCACCAGCGAGCCCAGATCCACCATCGGGGACGAAATCAAAAAGGAAAACGTCACCCCCAGCGGCAGGCCGGCCGAGGTAAAGCCCATGAACAAAGGGATCGATGAGCACGAGCAGAACGGCGTCACGGTGCCCAGCAGCGCCGCCAGCGCGCTGGCCCATACGCCGCGGAACCTCGTCAGGATGCTGCGCGAGCGCTCCGGGGGAAAGTAGCTCTGGATGTAGCTTACGGCAAAAATCAGCGTGCACAGCAGCACCACGATTTTGATCACGTCGTAGACAAAAAACTGCAGGCTGCCCACCCAGCGGTTGGTGATGTCTAGGCCCAGCGCGCCCAGCGCATCGCCCACGAGCGCGTTTAGCCACCGCATGCCCAGCAGCTGGTCCTGAATGAAATCCCACACCTTGCCGATCGTCTCCATCGTGCGCGCCTATCCCCGCGCGGCGGGGCGCGCCGCCTTGCCGGTTGTATCCGCCGACATATGAAGCGTGGTCAGCGACTTGAGCAGCGCCGCCGCCTTGTGGCTGCCCTCCGGGTTGATGCGGTAGTGCGTCCACTTTCCTTCCTGGCGGCCCTCGACCAGCCCGGACTCGCACAGGATTTTGAGGTGATAGCTTAACGTGGACTGGGGCATGCCCAGCTGATCAAACAGCAGACACACGCATTTTTCGCCGCTCTGCAGCATGCCCAAGATGCGCAGCCGCTTTTCATCGCTCAGCGCCCGGAAGACCTTGGCGTTTCTCGCGTGCTGGGACATGGGCACCTCCTCACATCAACAATACTTGATATGAGGCAGAATACGCCTGTCGGGTTTTCGTGTCAATGCCTTTTCAGAGAAAGCAGGATTGGCAAAAAAGGCACTGCCGCGTTTGTGCGTGCGGCAGTTCCGAGATTAGGAGCAGTAACCTAAATCACCTACTTGGCTGCGGCGGCTTCCGCGCCCGCGATGCGGCCGTGCGCGCGCACGGTCGAGGAAGCGGTCTGCGCGCCGGGTTGTTCTGCCAGCGCAACCAAACCAAAGGTCAGGGGGAGCGCCAGCAACAGGGCTACCAGTTTCTTCATAGGTGTCACTCCTTCATATTGCTCGGACATAGATCGTGTTGTCGTCCTTGGCCATTTTCTAACAATGGCGTTGCTTTGTCAGGACATTGTCAATCTCTTTTGGCTCTCTATTAATGCGCCCCCATGTTTTTTCTCCGTTTTGCTTGTCAGGGGCTTGACAAGAGGTATTATCATGCGTATTTTTGCATTATTATTTATCGGGGAGGTGGGTGCCATGCACAGGGAACAGGGGGACAATGCGGCGCCGCTATTGTGCAGGCAACGACGATGTGGCTGTTGCGCCCGTCCCATGCCTGCCGCCACCGGATGGTAATCCATACAAACTGGCGCCCGGCCACACCCGGGTCATGAACAAAGGAGAACATGCAATGAAATCGTTGATGAAATGGGCCGTTTTGATCCTGGTGCTGGCGCTGTTGCTGCCCGCCACCGCCCTTGCCGACAAGCTGGCCGACGTCAAGGCTGCCGGCAAGCTGATCGTGGGCACGTCGATCAACTTCCCGCCGTATGAGTTCTGGTACACCGACCCGACCACCAAGGAGCAGAAGCTGGAAGGCTTTGAGATGAAGATGGCCGAAGGCCTGGCCAAGGAGCTGGGCGTGGAGTTCGTGCCGGTCGACCAGGCGTTCTCCGGGCTGATCACCGAGCTGCGCGCCGGCAGCATCGACGTGATCATGTCCGGCATGGTCATGAAGCCGGAGCGCCTGGAGGTGGCGGACTTTTCCACGCCGTACTTCTTCAGCGCCCAGGTGATGCTGACGCATATGGACAACCTGGAAAAGTACAAGACCGTGGAAAGCATCGACGGTGAGAAGCTGGGCGTGCAGATGGGCGCCTTGCAGGTGGAGATCGCCGCGCAGCAGTTCCCCAACTCCGAGGCCATGCAGCTGGATTCGATCCCCATGCTGATCATGGAGCTGCGCATGGGCAATGTGCAGGGCGTGATCCTTGCCGAAAGCGTGGCTGCCTCCTATGCCACGGCGTACCCGGACATCGCGATTTCTGAGGTGCCGGTGATGTACAGCTCGGCCGGCGTGGGCGTGGCCATCGCGCAGTCCGAGGACAACAAGGCGTTCCTGGAAGCCATCAACGCCTATGTGGACAAGGTGCTTAACGACGGCACGTTTGACGCGTGGGTGGAGGAGGCCTACCAGATCAACGGCCTGCTGTTGCAGGAGAGCAAATAACACAAACGGCGGCGCGCTGACGGTTGACGGGGCGCGCCGCCGTTTTCCCGGGAGTATCCATGATCAATTTTGCCAAACTGTGGGACATCCTCATCTCCCGGTTCCCCGTGTTTTTGCAGGGCGCCGGGATTACCTTGCAGCTGGCGGTGGTCACCGTGCTGTTCGGCTCGCTGCTGGGGCTGATCGTGGCGCTGATCCGCCGCAGCCACATCAAGCCCCTGCAGTGGCTGATGAACGCGTACATCGCCTTTATCCGGGGCACGCCGCTGCTGGTGCAGACGCTGCTGCTGGTGTACGGCATCCTGCCCAATGTGGCGGGGCTGATGGGCATCAAGATGAGCAAGCTGGTGATGTGCAACATCGCGCTGATCATCAACTCGGGCGCATACATGGCCGAGATCATCCGTTCCGGCATCCAGTCCATTGACGTAGGGCAGGGTGAAGCCGCGGCCACGCTGGGCCTTTCCTCCGGGCAGACCCTGCGCTTTGTGGTGCTGCCGCAGGCGGTCAAGGTGGCGCTGCCCGCCATGGGCAACGAGTTTGTCGCCATCATCAAGGAAAGCTCGATCATGTACGCCGTGGGCGTGTACGAGCTGACCTACGAAGCCAACAAGATGGCCAGCACCAACTACTTCTACATTGAAACCATGCTGATCGCGGCGATGCTGTACTTTGTGCTGACCTTTGCCGTGACCACGCTGCTCAATATGTGGGAAAGGAGGATGCGCCGTGGCGACCGCAGCGTCTGACGCGATCATCTCCACCCGCAATCTGCAAAAGCAGTTCGGGCGGCTCAAGGTATTGAACGGCATCGACATGGACGTCCACCGCGGCGAGGTGGTGGTCATCATCGGGCCCTCCGGCAGCGGGAAAAGCACGCTGTTGCGCAGCCTGAACCTGTTGGAAAAGCCCACCGGCGGGCAGGTGCTGCTGGAGGGCGTGGACATCACCCACACCCGCCGCAAGGACCTGCCGCAGGTGCGGCGCAAGATGGGCATGGTGTTCCAGCAGTTCCACCTGTTCCCCCATCTGAACGTGGTGGACAACATCACCCTGTCGCCGGTGCAGGTGCTGAAAATGCCCAGGGTGCAGGCGCGCGCGGAAGCGGAGAAACTGCTCAAGCGCGTGGGCCTATTTGACAAGGTGGAGGCGTGGCCCAGCCAGCTGTCCGGCGGGCAGAAACAGCGCGTGGCCATCGTGCGGGCGCTGGCGATGTCGCCGGACATCCTGTTTTTTGACGAACCCACCAGCGCCCTTGACCCCGAGATGGTCGGCGAGGTGCTGGACGTAATGAAGGCCTTGGCCGAGGGCGGCATGACCATGGCGGTGGTTACGCATGAGATGCGCTTTGCGCGCGAGGTGGCCGACCGCGTGATCTTCCTGGACGAGGGCCTGATCGCCGAGGAAGCGCCGCCTGCCGACATGTTCAGCCAGCCCAAAAACCCCCGGACGCAGGATTTCCTGCGGAAGGTGCTGTAAGGAGAATGTGATGAAACCCATACTGGAAACGCTCAAGACCTATGTGAACCTGCCCTCGGGCAGCTTTGACAAAGCGCTGTCCACGACGCTGTCCGAAAAGATCAGCGAAGATCTTTCCGCGCTGGGCTTTGAGGTAACCGCGCATGAGGGCGCGCTGCACGGGCCCACGCTGGTGGCGGCCTGGGGGCAGGGCGCGAGGAAACTGATGCTGATGGGGCACTATGACACGGTATTCCCGGAGAACATCTCCCAGCCGTTTCAACTGGTGGATGACACCCGCGCCACCGGCTCGGGCGTGACGGACATGAAGGGCGGCATCGCCCTGATGGTGCACGCGCTGAAAGCCGTGCTGCCCAAAGTGGACGCGCAGGCATATTCCATCGTGTGCGTGCTCAACGCGGACGAGGAAGTCGGCTCCGGCGAAAGCCGGGGGTATATCCTGGATAACGCCAAAAAATCCTTTGCCGCGCTGAGCTTTGAGCCGGGGCATGACGGCGCGATGACCATCGAGCGCAAGGGCGTGACATGCTTTGAGATCAACGCCACCGGCATTGGCGGGCACGCGGGCGCCGACTACAAAAAGGGCGGCAGCGCCATCCAGGAGCTGCTCAACAAGCTGCAGCAAATCTATGCCCTGCGCGATGACAGCAAGGACATCAGCGTGAACATCGGGGTGATCAGCGGCGGCACGGCGGACAATGTGCTGGCGCACGAGGCATACGCCCGCGGCGAGGTGCGCAGCTACGACCCGGCCGAGATGGACAAGCTGCACCAGCAGCTCAAAGCCATCTGCGCCGCGCCCGGCCTGCCCGGCGCGGCCACGGTGCTCACGTTCAAGGCCAGCCATCCCCCGTGCAAGAAAACCGAAGCCAGCATGCAGCTGTTTGCGGTTGCCAAGGGCATTGGCAAATCGCTGGGGCTGTCGCCGTATCTGCTGTCCACCGGCGGGGCCAGCGACATCGCCTTTGCCGCGCAGGCCAACATCCCGGTGCTGGACGGCCTGGGCATGGAAGGCGGCGGCGTGCATACAACGGAGGAGTATGTAAATCTGGAGAAGGTGGACATCCAGCTGGAGCTGGCCAAACAATTGCTGCTGAAGCTGCTGTCGTAGGAGATCGTGGATGCAAAAAGACCGGGGAAGGCTGCCAAAGCCGACCCCGGTTTTGCTATTCCCCGTCCCCCGGGCCCAGGCGCACGCTGTCGCGGCCGTATTTGCGGCGCAGCGCCAGCACCGCGCGCTCCACATTCTCGCGCTTCTCGCGCTGCTTTTGCGGGATTTGATCAAACAGGCTGATTTGCTCGGTGGCGTCGTCCGCGGGGATCAGATTCTCCGCGGTCACCGTCAGCGCTCGGATGGGCGCGCCTTTGTCCCACTGGGCGTCCAGCACGGTAAGCGCGGTGTCGCTGATCTCCTTGCGCTGCCAGGTGGGGCGGCCGGTCTGCATCTGCCGCACGATGACCTTGAGCCTGGGGTCCTTGATGCTCACCTGCACCGCGCGGCACTTCATGCCGCTTTCGCGCAGGCGGGTGGCCACCTCGTCGCTCAGAGCGATGATGGCGCTGCGCACCTCGTCCGGGTCGACCAGGTCGTGCGCGAAGGTGCGCCCGTTGCCCACGGACTTGGCGTTCTGGTGGGCGTCCGGTCCTGAAACCTCCGCGTCGTCAAAGCCATTGGCATAGTGCCACAGCAGGTCGCCGCCGCGCCCTAACAGGGAGATCAGCGCGTCCCGGTCGGCTTTCGCCACATCGCCCACGGTATTGATGCCGCGCGCCCTGAGCATGTCGCTGGTGCGCTTCCCGGCAAATAAAAGGGCATTGACCGGCAGCGGCCAGAGGATGTCCTGGTAGTTGTCTCGCGTGATCACGCTGGTGGCGTCGGGTTTTTTAAGGTCGCTGCCCATCTTGGCAAACACCTTGCAGAAGCTGACACCCACCGAGATCGTTACGCCGATGTCCTCGCGCACGCGCTGGCGCACGTGGTCGGCGAGCTCGCGCGGGGTCATTTGAAAGTGCGCAAGCGACCCCGTCACATCCAGATAGGATTCATCGATACTGGCGGGCTCCACCAGGTCGGTAAAATCCATGTACACCCGGTTGACCAGTTCGGACACCTGCTGGTAACGATGATGCCGGGGCGGCACGAGCACCAGCTCCGGGCACAGTTTTTTGGCCTGGTATACGGTTTGGGTGGTGTAGATGCCTTTGGCTTTGGCCAGCTCGTTTTTGGCCAGCACAATGCCGCGCCGGCTTTCGGGGCTGCCCGCCACCGCCAGCGGCACATCCCGCAGAGCCGGGTTGTCCAGCGTTTCCACCGACGCGAAAAAGCCATTGCAGTCACAATGGAAAATGATCCGGTCGCCGTGTTCCGCCATGCGCATCCCTCGCTTGGTCTGATTCTACCATAGAAACCATCCCGCCGCGCCCGGAAGGGCGACCATCGTTTTGGGTTTTCGTTGTGCAATGTGCAGGGCGTGTGGTATCATCGGGGCAATACAGGACGCAAGCGCCCGCCGCAAGGCGGGCCGCGTCATAAGGCAGGTGTGCCAGTGCCGGAACAGGATCGCCTCCACAGGTTCATGACCAACAACGGCCGCTTCCGCTCGGAGGACGCCGAGTACGAGCGCGTCTATATGCTCAACGTGATGCTGCCCACGCAGATCGCGATCATGCTGTTCTCCTACATCGCCACGCTGGTGGCGGTGCCCAATCCCGCGGTGGGCGCCATCACGGCGGTGGGCGCTCTGGCAAGCGCGCTGCTGTTTATCTACCTGCACGGCACCGATGCCGTGCGCCGCACCGCGCACCTGAACGTGTGCCTGCTGTTTGTGGTGGTGCTTTTGTACTGCCTGGTCAAGGGGCCGCGCGATTACAGCTACATCTTCGCGCTGCTGTTCCCGTCGGTGGCCTATATGATGGTCGGCGTGCGCGCGGGCGACCGGTATGTGGCGGCGTTTGTGCTGTGCCTGGGCGTGATGATCGGCCTGTCCGAACCCACCTGGGCCAGCACCGGGTTTACCATTGGCATGCCGGTCAACTTCGCGCTGACCATGGTGGGCATGATTGTCACCGTGCGTTATTTTGAGCGCAACCGCGCCGTCACCGCCGACGGCATCCGCGCGCTGAACCTGGAATTGCGCCGCAGCGCCGCGCTGGACGGGCTGACTGGGCTTGCCAACCGCGGCAAGCTGGAGGAAGTGCTCTGGACGGAACTGCGCAAGCAGAACCGGCACATGACGCCGCTGTCAGTGATGATGCTGGACCTGGACCGCTTCAAGGACGTCAACGACGCCCACGGCCACATGGTGGGCGACCGCGTGCTGATCAACACCGCGCAGCTGCTGCTCTTGACGCTGCGGGAGACGGACACCGTGGGCCGTTTTGGCGGCGACGAGTTTCTGATCATTTTGCCGGACACCAACCGCGACCAGCTGATGGCGGCCGCCAGCCGACTGATGGACGCCGCGATGCAGAACAATGTGGCGCCCGCCGGCACCATCACCTACAGCGTGGGCGGCACCAGCTACCGGGTGGGCGACACCGCGGATGACCTGATCCGCCGCGCCGACATGGCCATGTACAACGCCAAGCAAAAGGGCCGCAACCAGGCAGCGTTCCTGTGGGCGGACGAGCCCGGCCACGCCTACGGCCCGGTGCCGCTGGAGGAGATTTTGTAGGGGGCGGAAAGCCAATGACAGATGGTATACGGATGCAGTGGGACATATTTCCCCCGGCCTGCAACATTCTGGGGCTGCATTGAGTCTATGTATAGAAAACGGATGAATAGTTAGGCAACCCACGCGCTGACCGACCCGAATCGTTTGATAACGAGACTGGGCAATGGGCGAAGTGTACATGGTTACTGCAAAAATGAGGGGTGGCGCCCCGGCTAATATCAAGGGGGTGCTTGCTGTTTCTCTTTGCGTACTGTAAGTGTTGCTATGCCCAATTTGCGCACAGGCGCAGGACGTGCCCAGCGGCGGCGCACAGATTGCGGCCAGAGAGGGCGCTGCCGTTGACCTGCTATTCGCGCAAACCGACAGTTATATGGCCGTGCGTGTGGGGGACAGCCATCCGCTTAGCTTCTTCCT
>JAGVSV010000099.1 GCA_019137115.1 Bacillota bacterium | reverse complement strand
GTGATGAAGTGCGCGTCATCGTCGATGGTTTCCGGCGCCACGGCCAGGGTTTCGGCGTACACGCGGCGCACCTTGTTGCGGATCTCGTCCGGCGCCAGGTCGCGCGGGGCGGCTTCCTCGTTGACGATGGGCACGTTTTCCAGCACCGGGCCGGCGCCGCTTTTGAGGTCCAGGTCGCGGTAGGCGATCTTCTTTTCCTCGATCATCTGCTTCAATGCCAGGCGCTTGACCTTGATACCGTTGGCGGTCTGGAATTTGTCGGGGGTGGCCAGCACGCGGGTGATTTTCTTGATCACCGGCAGGCGGGCGTTGAGCGACGCGATCTGCCGCATCAGGTCGGTCAGGAACTTGTCGTCGCGGTAGCGGTCGCCCACGCTCAGCACCAGGGTGATGTCCTCATAATCGGCGTGGTGCTGCCGCCGCCAGCGCCAGCGGTTGGGGCGGCTGCCGCCCACGTTCTTGGTGCCCAGCACGCAGAACTGGTCGACACCCTCCAGCGCGCCGAAAGTGTCCTCGATTTCGTCGGGGTACACGTTTTCGCCGGATTCGTTGATGATGACGTCCTTGCTGCGCCCTTCCACGTACATGCGCATGCCCTTTTCCAGGCGCACGATGTCGCCGGTCATGTACCAGCCGTCCTTATCCAGCAGCGGCCCGATCAGGCGGCCGTCCTCCAGCCGCCCGGTGTGGATGGACTGGCCTCTTATAAACATTTCGCCGGTGTTGGCGCGCTTGCCGTCGGACTGCACGCGGTATTCCACGCTGGTCAGCGGCCTGCCCACCGAGCCGGAGGTGCGGGTGTGCAGGTTCATGCCGGTTTCCACCGAGGTGATCGCGGTTTCGGTCATGCCAAAGCCGGACACCGTGTAATAGCCCAGCGCTGCGATGGTGCGCATGTGCTCGGCCGGGGTGTGGCTGCCGCCCAGAATCACGCAGCGGATGTCCGGCCCGATCAGCTGCGCCACCACATCCTTGAACAGCACATTGCGCGCGAAATCCATGCCGAAATTGGGCGCGACAGACTGCAGGAACAGGCTCAATCCGCGTGCGAACTTGAACGCCGCGCGCTTTCTGGGCCCCTGCAGCGCCACCTTTTTGTTCAGCCCCACGGACAGGTTGTTGGCCAGCAGCGGCACCGCGCACAAAAACGACACGCGGAACCGACGGGAGGTGTTGAGGATGGTCTCCGGCGCGCGGTCCTTGATGAACACGCTTTCATAGCCGATGAAGTTTGACCACAGCAGGTTCACCATGAAGCCAAACACGTGGTGGTACGGCAAAAACGCCAGCGAACGCTCGTTGTGGCCGGAGATGATGCGCGGGTTCATATGGTGCAGCAGCTCGCTGTTGAGCACCTGGTTGCAGATGGCGTCCTCATCGTAGACAAAGATGCGGCTGGTGGCCGTGGTGCCGCTGGTGCACAGCGCCACCTGGGTGCCAAACGCGGGCGTAAAACCCTGCGGCGCGCGGCCGGAAGCCAGAATGTCGTCCAGCAGCACCTGGCGGATGTCGGAGGGAAGGTCGCGCTTCGCCTTGCCGATCACCCCGCACGCCCCCGCCTGCGCCAGCATGTGCCGGGTCATCTCGTCATTGAGCGAGGCGTCCAGCAGCAGCGCCTGGTAGCCCGCCGCAGCCAGCCCCCAGAACACGGTGAACCAGTGGATGGACGTTTCCATCTGGATGGCCACAAACCGCCCGCGGTTTTCGCTGCCCAGCGCGCGCTGTAAAAGGGCCGCCGCGTCCATCGCGCGGGTGCGGTATTCGCCGAAGGTGATGGATTTCTCCTCATCGCCCTCTAGGTAGTGGGCCGCGATCAGCGCCGGATCCGAACAGGTGATGTCAAAAATGCCCTGGAGCGTTTTGTTTTCCCGCAGCTGCTGGCTGCGCGCGGCGATGTCAATGGTTGCGTTCACGCTTTTTCCTCCCGCGGAGCCCGCGCCCCGCCTGGGACACGGTAATACAAAGACAGCAGCCGCAAAAAGAGGCCGCCTGGCAGAAGATCGTGCAGAATGACGGCCATGTGCTGGCCCAAAGACGCCACGCGCAGCCGGAAGGGCGGCGTGCGCCTGTCCAGCGCGCGCACCACGCGCAGCGCGAGTTTTTCCGGCGACAGGCCGGTGCGTTCATCGCGGGCGATGACCCCGCTCACGCGGACAAGCGCGTCGCGGTAAATATCCGTCACGCCCTGGGACGTGGCGCGGTACCTGGCCTGGCCGCCCTGGTGATCGCCGGGCTCCACCAGCATCACATGGATGCCATGGGGTTTTATCTCCATCGCCAGCGCCTCGCTGTACCCCTCCACCGCGTGCTTCCCGGCGCTGTACGCGCCCTGCATGGGGGTGGCCAGCAGGCCGTTGATGGACGAAAAGTTGACGATGGTGCCCGCGCCCTTTGCGCGCATCAGCGGCAGCACTTCCTTTGCCATGGCGGCCATGCCAAAAAACACGACATCCATCACCTGGCGCAGTTCCTGCGGCTGGTATTCCTCGCACGCGCCCAGCACCAGCACGCCGGCGCAGTTGACCAGCACGTCCGGGGGGCCGGACACCTGAAGGGCGCGCTGGCAGAAAGCCTTGACGCTGCCCGCGTCGGTCACATCCAGCGGCAAACGGTACCCCTGCTCCCCTTCCCCCTCCAACCCCTGAAAGGAGCGCGCGCCGGCCACAGTGTTGTACCCGGCCGCCACGAGAGCCCGCGCCGTATACAGCCCCAAGCCGCTGGACGCGCCGGTAATCCACGCTGTTTTCGCCACGGTACCCCCCCTCTCCACAGAAAGTTAGATTTGATACATATTAGCCGTTTTCAAAACGATAGGCAAGTACGCGCAAACCCCTGTTATGCCGCCAGGCGCGCGGGGTATGATATCGATAATGCAATAGAAGGAGTGGGGCGATGGGCAAGTATTTTGGCACGGATGGGTTTCGGGGGGAGGCCAATGTAGGGTTGACGATGGATCACGCGCTGCGGATCGGTCGTTTTCTGGGGCATCATTTCGGCAGGGACAGGAAGGCGCGCATCGTGGTCGGCAAGGACACCCGGCTGTCCAGCTACATGCTGGAGAACGCGCTCAGCGCCGGCATCACGTCCTCGGGCGCGGACTGCTACCTGCTGCACGTGACCACCACGCCCAGCGTGTCCTTCATCACCAGGAGCGAGCGGTTTGACTGCGGGGTGATGATTTCCGCCAGCCATAACCCCTACTATGACAACGGCATCAAGCTGGTCAACCAGAACGGCGAGAAGATGGACGAGATGCTGATCTCCCAGCTGGAGCATTACCTGGACAGCGACCCGGACAGCATCCCCTATGCCCGGCGCGAGCACATCGGCAAAACGGTGGACTACTACGGCGGGCGCAACCAGTACATCGGCTATCTGATTTCCCTGGCGCGCAACAACTACCAGGGATACAGGGTGGGGCTGGACTGCGCCAACGGCAGCACCTGGATGATCGCCAAGTCGGTCTTTGACGCGCTGGGCGCGCAGACCTTTGTAATCAACAACCAGCCCAACGGCCTGAACATCAACATGAACGCGGGCAGCACCCACATCGAGCACCTGCAGCGGCTGGTGCTGGACAACCAGCTGGACGTGGGCTTTGCCTTTGACGGGGACGCCGACCGCTGCATCGCGGTGGACGAAACCGGGCGCGTGATTGACGGGGATGTGATCCTGTACATCTACGGCCGCTTCATGAAGGAGCGGGGCAACCTGACGGACAACACCGTGGTGACCACGGTCATGAGCAACCTGGGGCTGTACCGCGCGTTTGAGAAACTGGGCATCAACACCAAACAGACCCAGGTGGGCGACCGCTATGTGTATGAATGCATGCGCGACAACGGCCACCTGCTGGGCGGGGAGCAGTCCGGCCACATCATCTTTGGCAAGTATGCCAACACCGGCGACGGGGTGCTGACCGCCATCAAGCTGATGCAGGCGATGACCACGCGCCGGGCGCCGCTGTCCAAGCTCGCCGAGCCCATGGAGGTCTACCCCCAGGTGCTCAAAAACGCGCGTGTCAAGGACAAGGACGCCACGCTCAACCACCCGGCGGTGCAGGCAGCGGTCCAGGACGTGGAAAACCAGCTGGGCAGGGACGGACGGGTGCTGGTGCGCAAAAGCGGGACGGAGCCGTTGCTGCGGGTGATGGTGGAGGCGCACAGCAAAGAGGTGTGCGAGCTGTGCGCGCAGAGCATCCTGGACGCCATCCGAAGCAACCAGCTGCTGGCGGAGGGCTGACATGCTGACCACACGGGATTTGTTTGACCTTGACCACAGCATCGCCGGGGAATGGCTGGCGGGTTTTGCGCATCCATACGAAGCGCTGGACGGCATCGGTGACATGATCCTGCGCATGGGCCGGGAACTGCCAGCGGATGAATATGACCAGATGCAGCCGGATGTCTGGATCGCCAGAAGCGCCACCGTGTTCCCCAGCGCGTACATTGCCGGCCCCTGCATCATTGGGCCAAAAAGCGAGGTGCGCCACTGCGCCTTCATCCGGGGCAGCGCGCTGGTGGGCGCGGGCTGCGTGGTGGGCAACAGCACGGAGCTGAAAAACGTGATCCTCTTTGACGGGGTGCAGGTGCCCCACTACAACTATGTGGGCGACTCCATTTTGGGGTACAGGGCGCACATGGGCGCGGGCAGCATCACCTCCAACGTGCGCAGCGACAAGCTGCCCGTGGTGCTGCATGAGGGTGCCGAGCGCCTGGAAACCGGGCGCAGGAAGGTGGGCGCGATGGTCGGCGACGGGGCGGAGATCGGCTGCAACGCCGTGCTGAACCCCGGCACGGTCATCGGGCGCGGCGCGGTGGTCTATCCCACCGCCTGCGTGCGGGGTACCGTGCCGCCCAGGCATATCCACAAGGCGGATGGGGCACTGGTTCCGATCCGTTAAGGCGTTCTCCACGAGCAACGCACGATGCCCCGTCCACGGCGGGGCGTTTTGCTGTCGCTTCTGCTGCCTCCGCACCCCGGCCCTCTGCTTGATTGGGAACAAAAGCGGTACATTCAGGGCAGGCGAACGACGCTGGCTGCTATAAAGGAGAACACCGTGAAAAAGATCATTCCCCTGCTATTGCTGTTGCTGCTGCTGTTCACAGGCGCGGCAGCCGAGGAATACGCCATCTATGAGAGCACGACGATGGGCTATAGGATCCCCTACCCGGCGCACTGAAACCTGCTGGCCAAGGACTGGACCGCCCGGGAACAGCGCGGTGAAGCGCTGCCTACAGGCATGGACGCCGAAATGCTGGTGACCTATCAGACAATCCTGGAACCCGGCGACATGGTGATTCTGTTTGACACGCAGAACACGAACAGCCTCGTCCTGCGGACGGAGCCGCGAAAAGACAACCGGCCCGATCTGCTGGAGCGCAGTTACCGGGAAAGCCTGGACACCTATCAGGAGACCTACCGAAGCCTGTACCCGGATTTCAAGCAGACGGTATCCAACCCGGCGTAACAGCCCGGCAGCCAGAACCTCTGGCGCGCGGACGGCGTTTACACGTCCCTTGAGGGCATCCCCGAGAACGCGAGCACGCTGTACGCCTACAGCCCCCAGTGGCGGTATACGCTGATCTTCATCAGCAAATTCGTGGACGGGGCACTGCGCCCCGGCACGGAGGAAGTGATCGAGGCGATGGCGGCGGGGTTTGTACCGTGAGAGTTTGTGCCAGGTCCGGCAGCTGCTGGACGTGCTGGAACGGCAGGGATTGGTGTGAGCAGACGATGCATTATGAGGGCTACTGGGGCAGTGTGGAGTTTTCGGAGCAGGACGCCCTCTTCTTTGGCAAGGTGATGGGCGTGCGCAGCCTGATTTCCTACGAAGGGACGACGGCCAAGGCACTGGTCGCAAACTTTCACGGCGCGGTGGATGATTACCTTGACCTGCGCGAGCAGCGCAATGAAACGCCGGAGAAAGCCTATCGCGGCTCGTTCAACGTGCGCGTATCCCCGGAGCTGCACGAGCAGGCCGCCTTGTACGCCAACGCATCCGGCACATCGCTTAACCAGGTGGTGGAGCGCGCACTGGCGCAGTACGTGCGGGACAAGTCGTAGGCGGCTGCGGCTGCGGCCGCCCCTATTCGCTCTCCAATAATGCCCTTACATATGTCGGCAAGCAAAATGTTCCCCGGTGCAGGTCTGTGTTGTAGTAGCGCGTCTGGATGCCCTGGGCCAGCCAGCGCTTCTCGTCAAAGTCCTTGAGCGGGTCGTACTTTTTGGAGGCAAAGCCGAACAGCCAGTGGCCGGAGGGATAGCTGGGGATGTGCGCCTGGTAGACGCGCAGCACCGGAAAGGCGCTGCGGATGCGGCGGTAGGAGCGCATCATGGCGGCGGACTCATAGGAGTAAAACGGGCTTTCATGCTGGTTGACCATGATGCCGTCCTGCTTCAATGCCTTGTAGCAGCTGCCGTAAAACTCCTTGGTGAACAGGATTTCGCCGGGGCCGGCCGGGTCGGTGCTGTCCACGATGATCAGGTCGTACACATCCTCCAGCCGGCGCAGGAACCGCAGGCCGTCGCGGTTGTGCACGGTGACCCGCTCATCCTGATAGCCGATGGCGGTGGTGGGCAGGTACTTGCGGCAGGCGGCGACCAGCGCGGCGTCAATCTCCACCAGGTCGATGTGCTGAACGCTTTGATACTTGCCCAGCTCGCGCAGTGCGCCGCCGTCCCCGGCGCCCACGACCAGCACATGCTCCGGGTTGGGGTGCACGGCCATGGGCACATGGGTGATCATCTCGTGGTAGATGAACTCGTCCTTTTCGGTCAGGTTGATGATGCCGTCCAGCGCCAGCACGCGGCCAAACTCCTCGGATTCAAAGATGTCGATGCGCTGGTACTCGCTCTGCTCGGAATACACCTGCTCCTTGACCTTGATGGACATGACCACGTTGTCGGTGTGGTTTTCCATAAACCAAAAGGCCATCGCTATGCCTCCCCGGTCAGTATGTTGATGCGGTCGGCCTCCAGGTCGGCAGGACCCGTGATCACGCAGCCCGCTTCCCTGGAGGAACGGATGTAGTCAAGGATGTCCTGCGTGATGCGCTCGCCCGGCGCCAGGATCGGGATGCCCGGCGGGTAGGTCATCAGGAACTCGGAGCAGATTTCCCCGGCGCTCTGATCAAGCGGCACGCTGCGGCGAGGGGAATAGAAGGCCTCCTGCGGCGGCAGCGCCACCTGGGGCGCCAGGTATTCATACCGGATGGCGGCGCTGGGGCCGCGGCGGTACAGGCGCCTGATCTCCGCCAGCGCGCCGATCAGCCGCTCCAGGTTCTTGGTTTTGTCGCCGATGGAGATATACGCCAGGAAGTTGCCCAGGTCGCCAAACTCAATCTGGATGTCGTACTCGTCGTGCAGCAGGTCGTGCACCTCGATACCGGCCAGCCCCAGGCCATAGGTGTTCACCGACAGCTTGGTGGCGTCAAAGTCAAACACCGAATCGCCGTTGATGATCTCGTCAGAGTAGGCGTAATAGTCGCCGATTGCATTGATCTCCTCCCGCGCGTACTGCGAAAAGCCCTTGACCTTCTCAAAGATCTCCTGGCCGCTCAACGCCAGCGTGCGGCGGGAAATGTCCAGGCTCGCCAGCAGCAGGTAGGAGGCGCTGGTGGTCTGCGTGAGGTTGACGATCTGGCGCACATAGTCGGCGTTGACATGCTCGCCCATCAGCAGAAACGAGCTTTGCGTGAGCGACCCGCCGGATTTGTGCATCGACACGCTGGACATGTCCGCCCCCGCCTGCATGGCGGACAAGGGCAGCCCCTTGCCAAAGGAAAAGTGCGCGCCGTGGGCCTCATCCACCAGCACGCGCATGCCGTGGCTGTGCGCCAGTTCCACAATGCCCCTGAGGTTGGAGCAGATGCCGTAGTAGGTAGGGTTGTTGACGAACACTGCCTTGGCGTCGGGGTTTGCCTTGATCGTGTCGCGCACATCGTCCAGCGACATGCCCAGCGCGATGCCCAGGCGCTGGCTGGACTGCGGGTTGACATACACCGGGATCGCGCCGGACAGCACCAGCGCGTTGATGATGCTTTGGTGCACGTTGCGCGGCAGGATCAGCTTCTCGCCCTTGCGCACGGAAGAGAGGATCATGCCCTGGATGGACGAGGTGGTGCCCCCGACCATAAAAAACGCGTGCGATGCGCCAAACGCCTCCGCCGCGATTTCCTCGCCCTCCTTGATGATGCCCGTCGGGTGCCCCAGGCTGTCCAGGTATTTGGTGGAATTGACATCCACGCTCATGCACTTTTCGCCCAGAAACTGCGTCAGCGCCGGGTTCCCCTTGCCCCGCTTGTGGCCGGGCACGTCAAAGGGCACGAGCTTGGTATTGCGCATGTTCTCCAGCGCCTCATACACCGGCGCCCTGTTCTGATCCTTCAACGATCATGCCCCCTAACATCGGATGGATGCCCCTGCCTGGCAACAAAACGGCGATGCGACCTTGTCTGTACATCCCCCGGCAACGTGCGTTCACGCATGACATGTCGCAGCTGTAAAGCCCACGCGAAACCGAGTTGAGTATAGAAGCGCGCGGGGGCCGGTGTCAAGGCTTGGCACAGTCGGGCATGAGTGTCCGCTGGCGGTATACACATTCCGCCTTTTGACGCAGTCTCTGTCATTTGGCGGCATTTGACCGTTGAATTGCCGGGGCGTTGACCTACCATGGAGGTGAATAGCCTATGGAGGAAGCCCCGGATGAAGGAGAAAGCACCCGCCATCCGCATCAGCGCGGACAGCACCTGTGACATCGGCCCGGACCTGGCGCAGCAAAACCGGGTCACCATCGTGCCGCTGATCGTGATGAAGGGCAATGAAGCATGCAAGGACGGCGTTGACATCACCAACCAGGACATTCTTGCGTTCTATGACCGCAGCGGCGAGTTTTGCAAGACCTCGGCCGTCAACCAGGCGGAATATGAGGCGCTGTTCAGGCGCCTGACCGCAGACGGCGCTGTCCATTCTGCGCGTTCTGGACACCCGGACGGATTATCTGCGGATTTTAATGAAGAAATTGCTCTAACCATCCCACGCAACGACTTGCGCGCTCAGTGTTCCGCATCTCTCCCAGTATGCTGTTCAAGAACCTTCAGAAGCTCTTGATTGATGCGTAATATGATCCCTTGGTCTGCTCATCGCGGCTCTGCCGATAGAATTTGTGGCATTCTGCCGGAAGGATTGGCGGTGCGGCATGCTGATGCCGCATTGCGCGCCATGGTCCGCGGTGGTTGACACCTTCCACTAAAAGGCTACACATAAAAGATCGGCGCAATGACTTTGCCCGAAATCACGCGTTCAGACCAACCACGCGTTCACCCCAAGGAGCCTGATGACCGCCATTGTCCGCAAGCGCGAGACCCGCGCGCTGTTTATCGCCGCGACGCTCAACACCCTCATGGCCGCGGCGGGTTTTTATGTCTATTCCCTCACCCACATCCGCGCGGCTGCTGGACGCGGGGTACAGGGTGATCTGCATCGCGGCCAATCTGTTTGCGCTGTATGTGGTGCGCGCCAGCGGCAAGACCAGCGCGCGCTACCCGCAGGAGCATTATTTCCTGGAGCCGCTGTACGGCATTTTGCAGGCGCTGGTGGTGCTGGCGGCGGCGCTGATCTGGCAGCCCCTATCGCTGATCCGCGAGGGGTTTATCGAGCTGTCCGGCGGGGTGTTCTTCCCGGGCAGCAAGAAGGAGCAAATCCGTCAGGCTGTTAAAAAAGCAGTGCCTGAAGGGCACCGCATTGAACATGTCCGCATCCGCAAAATCGGCATCCGCTACAACATCCGCATCCAGCTGGACGGCGAAAGCGACGACCCATTAATCCCCAGCCGTCTGCTGAAAAGCGCGCAGGAGATCAGACACAACCTGCGCGGCGTGTATGACGACACCACGGTGGAGTTTGTGATCCGGTGACGGAGGGCGCGCAGAGGTCGTGCGCGAATGGGGCGTGGTTCATCTCCACAGTTCGCTATCCATAGTTCACTATCCGCCGCACCTCGCGTCCCTTGCCGCCCCCTACTCCTTCACCGCCCCCATGACCACGCCGGTGACAAAGTACTTCTGCAAAAACGGATAGATCGCCACGATGGGGATCATCGACACGATGGCCTTGGACGCGTTGAAGGTGATGTTGGACATTTCCAGCTTCCGGGCGATTTCCTCGGGCGTCAGGTTCTGGATGGCGCTTAGGCTCAGCTGGAACGTCAGCGACTGCATGTAGGTTTGCAGCGGCTGCTTGGCGGGGGTGTTGATGTAAATCTTGCCGTCAAAAAACGCGTTCCAGTGGTTCACGCAGGAAAACAGCGCGATGGTGGCGATGGACGCCTTGGCCAGCGGCACGAACAGGCGGAACAGGATGTAGAAGGGCTTGGCACCGTCCACCCACGCGGCTTCCTCCAGCGATTTGGGGATGCCCTTGTAAAAGTTCATTAAAATCAGGGTGTTGAACACATTGACCGCGCCGGGCAGCACCAGCGCCCAGATCGTGTCCATCTGCCCCAGGTTCTTGATCAGCAAGAAGTTGGGCACCAGGCCGCCGTTGAAGAGCATCGTGAACACAAAAAACCACGCGTACACCGTGCGCATCGGAAACTCCCGGGCGGACTTGGACAGCGGGTAGGCCAGCAGAATGCTCAAAAACACGTTCAGGCTGCCGCCCAGGATCACCCGCAGCACCGACACCATGAAGGAGTCAAAGAACCGCTGATCGCGCATGATCTCCTTGTAGGCCTGGGCGTTGAAGCCCACCGGCCAGAAATACACGCGCCCCAGCGCCGCGCTGGTCTTGTCGCTTAGGGAAATCGCGATGGTGTTCACAATGGGGATCAGGCAGGACACCGTCATCACCAATATGACGGCGATGATGATGTAGTCCACAAAATTCAGTCGTTTGACCATGTCGATGCCCCCTTAAAACAGGGTATAGCCGGCGTACCGCTCCGCCAGTTTGTAGGAAACCGTCAGCAGC